>JAAWQM010000057.1 GCA_022800525.1 Oscillospiraceae bacterium | reverse complement strand
GAACTTTTTGTTAATCATTAAGGTTCTCAATCCTGGTTATATCATCAATGTTCAATGTCCCACCAAATTGTAAATGTAGTATGTCTTCTTCAAATGAGTGAATCACAGCATTGCGATAATCATCATCTCGAAAATCAAGAAATCCTCTTATCACTCCCTCCCTTTTTGCTAACTCTATCTTAACTGATTTGCCGCAAAAAAAATCTCTGCTGATTTCCTTTATATATGGCTTCTCCATTTTCTTCCCATTGACTGGCAAGACAGATGTAATATATTTTCTGCCTATCATTCCATATATACTATTCACTTTATCTGAATATTGATAATAGTACAAGAAATCTGTATCTTCTGCGATAATATAAACGCTGTACACTCCATCATTCCAACCTGCAAGTTCTATATCATAGCATTGATTCCCAAAGTCATGAGCTTCACTATTCACCGTTTTAGCTTCGTTGCTATTATTTTGCCCATTAGCATTTCCAACCAATTCATCTATACTAATGCCAAAAACTAATGATAGCTGTAATAAATTATCAATCTCAGGAATACCGCCATCTGCTTCCCATTTTGCAACTGCTGATCGGGATACATTTAGTTTTTCTGCAAGCTTTTCCTGAGAAAGTCCTTTTTTACTTCTTAATTGTTTTATTTTTGCTCCCATTGTCATAATAACATTCCTCCTTATTTTTCTAAGCATATTACTATACACTCCGATAGTCCATATACGCATTATAACAACGCTGTTACTTATCGTAACAATTGCTTGTTTGTCGCACAATCACGATTTGTCGCTGGCTCTATTATACAGCCTTGACTTAATAAAACAAAAACATAAAGTATCGCCCTCCGGGCGATGCTCAAGGAATTCTCAAACCGTAGGTTTGAGCGCGTTTTTGCCTACTTTTGCTGCGCAGCAAAAGTAGGCGCGGGTCCGGGCTGCGTAAGCCCGGGCTGCCGAATAGAAACAACTCCCCTGCCGCCGGAGGCGGCAAAGAAAGTCCCCGGCTATTAAGAAACAAAAGCGGGGCCGGCGGCTGCCGCCGCGCCCCATCAATATTCACCCCTGCGGCCGGACTGAAACGCCCTCCACCGGCACCTGTCCGAACAGCTCCAGCGCCTCGCCGTCGGCCAGGAATTGCAGCTCATTGATCGCTTCAATCGACGCGTACAGCGACTCCGCCAGCGTCAGCAGAATCACCTGCTGCGTCTGCGCATCCTCCGGCAGCGACGCCAGCGACGCGGCGGAAAGACTCACATAGCACACCCCGCTGTCCACCCTGACATAGTTGACCGTGAACTCCTCCGGGATCACCCGGACCAGGTCCCGCCCCTGGGGACCCTCCAGCAGCGCCGTTACCAGCGTCTCCGCCAGCGTCTGGCCCTCATAGAGCGTCAGCGTCCGCTTCTCCCCGGTCAGCGCACCCCCGCTGTCCGGAAAGTACAGCAGCACCTCCACCGTCTGCAAGACATCATCCATGTTGGACAGCAGTACGTCCCGCTCATAAAAGATCTGCTTGGGCTGCTGTCCCAGCCTCCGGCCCTGAACTGTGACAGCCACCGCCCCCACACCCTCCAGAGCCGTCAGCGTCAGCGTCAGACAGTAGTCCGCCAGAGTCAGGTCCACTCCGGACAGGCTGTTCATCCCCCCGCTGAGGTCCACATACGCAATCCGGTCGCGGAGCTCCAGGGACAACAGCTCCACCCCTGGAGGCAGCGGGCTGCGCAGCGCGCCGTCCGCCGGTCCCAGCAGCAGCCGCTCCACGGCGGCCTCCGCCTCCTCCGCAAGGCCAGCATTCTCCGGCAATCCCAGATCCTCATAGCTTCCCTGGATGCGGTCGCCGCCACGGGCGTCCTCCTCGGAGGCCAGGAAGTAAATCAGATGCCCCTTTGCCTGCTCCTCCGGCTCCGTGTGGGCCGAGCAGGCGGTCAGCAGCGCCGCCAGCGCCAGAAAACCCGCACAAAAACGCTTCACAGCTCCTCAGCCTCCTCCCGCTTGACGCAGGGCAGCGTCACGGCAAACCGTACGCCGCCTTCCTCCAGATTCTCCGCCCGGATGACGCCGCCCCGGCGGCTGACGGTATCGCTGACGATGCTCAGTCCCAGCCCTGTCCCGCCTGCGGCCCGGGAACGGGCCTTGTCCACCCGGTAGAACCGCTTGAACACGTTGCGCAAATCCTCCTCGGGGATGCCTATGCCGTTGTCCTCCACAGTGATACGGGTGGTCTCCTCGTCAGGATCGACGCCTATATGGACGTAGCCGCCCCGGCGGTTGTATTTGATGGCGTTCTCCGCCAGATTGTAGAGAACCTGATGGAGCTCGCCCTCAGTAGCCGCCACCAGTACACCGCAGCCGCAGCTGATACGCAGCTCCACGTCCTTCTCGTCCGCCACAGGCCGCAGCATCCGCACCACCCGGTCCAGCACCGGCTCCACCTCTACCAGCCCCGCCTCCTCCACCACGCCGCTGTCCAGCCGCGTCAGGCGCAGCAGGTCTTCCGTGATGCGGCTGAGGCGCTCCGCCTCGTTGCCGATATCGCTGAGAAATTCCCGCGCGGTCTCGGAGTCCATGTTGGCATTCTGCAAAATGGAATCGGTCAGCAGGCGGATGGCCGCCAGAGGCGTTTTCAGCTCGTGGGACGCGTCGGAGACGAACTGCCTGCGGGCGCTCTCCGTCTCCTGGAGGCGGTCCACCAGCTCGTTGAACTCCCCGGCAATCTGGGTAAATTCGTCGTGCCCGGCCAGGACCGCCCGCTGATTGTACGCCCCCTCCCGGACGCCCCGGATGGCGGTCTGCAAATTCCCCAGCCGCTGGGCAATCTGCCGGGAGAAAAACATGCTCAGCATCAGTACCAGAGCCGTGATGCCCACAGATATGGTAATCAGCGTGTTGCCCATATTCTCCAGCATGGACGCCTGCTGCTTGTCGTACTCATAGACATAGATGCCGCCGATGATCTGGTTGCGGAACAGCACCGGCTGGGCCGCGCTGGAATGGAACGCCCCCTCCTTGTACGCGCTGTACATGGCCTGATTGCCCCGCAGGGCCTCCACCAGCTCGTTGTAAAACACGTACCGCCCGCTGGCGTTCCCCGCTTCGCGGGTATCGAAGAGCACCTTGCCGTAGGGGTCAGTGACGATGGCCCGGGAGATGTTCCGCGTATCCATGTTCCCCACCGCCTGGGCGACGTTCTCCTCCGTCAGCTCGTCCAGCCCCGACAGCGCGGTGTTGATGGCCGACGCGCTGCCCAGCAGGGCGGCGCTTTTGGACTGGAAGGCCAGGTTCTGGCTCTCCAGCAGCGGATAGGTGTTCATCAGGACCATCACCACCAGCAGCGTGGCGATATAGCTGGCGCTGATCTTCAATTGTAAGGAAATCCTATCCCTTAAAATAGTAGCCAACTCCCCACTTGGTCATGATGTATTCCGGCTCCGCCGGGTGCCGCTCCAGCTTCTCCCGCAGGCGCCGGATGTGGACGTCCACCGTCCGGTAATCCCCGGTGTAAGAGTAGCCCCACACCACGTTCATCAGATTCTCACGGCTGTAGACCCGCCTGGGATTTTTCATCAGCAGCTCTATCAGATCGTACTCCTTGGCGGTCAGCTCCACTGTCTCGCCGTCCCGGATGGCCACCCGCTGCTCCGTGTCCAGGATCAGGTCCCCGGCGGTGATCCGACTGGCGGCCTTGCCCTGGGCTCCCCCGGATGCGCGGCGCAGCATGGCCCGGATGCGTGCCTTCAGCTCCAGGATGTTGAAGGGCTTGGTGATATAGTCGTCCGCGCCGCACTCGAAGCCAATGATCTTATCTGTGTCCTCACTGCGGGCGGTGAGCATGATGATGGGCACATTGGAAAATTCCCGGATGCGCATACAGGCCTCCAGCCCATCAATCTCCGGCATCATCAGATCAAGGATGATAAGATCGAACTGCCCCTCCCGGGCCAGCTCCACGGCGGCTGCGCCGTCATAGGCGCACTCCACCTGATACCCCTCGTTCTCAAGGTTGAACTTGATTCCCTTCACCAGCAGCCTCTCATCGTCCACTACTAATATTTTCATGCAGCCTTGTCCTCCTCGCCGTCCTCTTCATCTGTACCGGCCACCGCTTCCTCCCGGAATTTCTCCAGCGTGGCCTCGCCGATCCCCTTGACCTCCAGCAGGTCCTCCACTGACCGGAAGGGCCCATGCTCCCCCCGGTAGTCAATGATCCGCTGGGCCAGCGCGGGGCCGATGCCTGTGAGCCTTTGCAGCTCGTCCAGACCGGCGGCATTGATATCCACCGGTCCCTCCGGCTCCGGCGGCTCCGGCGTGACCTCCGCCGCCTGCCGCTGGGTGGAGATGGTGTAGTCCGTCCCCGGCGTTACCGCGGCGGCTTGACAGTACAGCAGCGCAAGCACAATCAGGAATACGCCCGCCAGCACGAACATCAGCCATTCTGTTTTTGTAACTTTCACTTTTCCAGTTGAACTCCCGTCATTTTTTTGCTATACTGATAGGGTAAAGTTCGCTGGACAGATTCTTCTCACAGCCCTGTCCTCTGTCAGTATACCATATTCTTTTGGAGAATGATATGAAAATTCGCCGTTTTTGCTCTCTTTTTTTCGCGCTGCTCCTGACGTTTTCCCTTGCCTCCCCCGCTCTGGCCGCCGAAGAGGAGGACGGCCCCTTTGAAGTCGAGGCCAAGGCCGCCCTGCTCGTTGACCCGGACACAGATGAGGTTCTGTATGAGCGCAATATCCACGAACGGCGTCCCCCCGCCAGCCTGACCAAGGTTATGACCTGCCTGCTGGTGCTGGAGGCCGTTGACAGCGGCGCGCTGCGCATGGGCGACGTGCTGACCGCCTCGGAGCTGGCGGTGACCTCCATCCCCCCCGACGGCAGCACGGCCGGCATCCTGGTGGACGAGGAGCTGACCGTGGAGCAGCTGCTGTACTGCATCATGCTCTCCTCCGCCAACGAGGGGTGCAACATCCTGGCGGAAGCCGTCTCCGGCTCAATCGACGCCTTTGTGGAGAAAATGAACGACAAGGCCCAGGCGCTGGGCTGCAAGGGCACCCATTTCGCCAACACCAACGGCCTGCCTGACGACGACCACTACACCACCGCCTGGGACCTCTATCTGATCGCCAAAGAAGCCCGGACCCATCCGGACTTCATGCCCATTGTGGGCACCATCTACTATGAGGTCCCCGAGACGAACCTCTCCAGGGCGCGGAAGCTGTATACCACCAACTACCTCATTTCCAGCTACCGCACCAGCTACTATCTCTACCAGGGAGCCACCGGCATCAAGACCGGCTTCACCAATGCGGCGGGCTACTGCCTGATGTCGGCGGCCTCCCGCAATGGCCGCAGCCTTCTGAGCGTAGTCCTGGGCGCGGAGCGGATCACGGAGGAGGACGGTACCATCATCACCAAGAGCTTCACGGAGACGAAAAAGCTGTTCGACCATGGCTTCAACGATTTCTCCCGCGTAGCGCTGCTGAAGACCAGCGATCTGGTGGGAGAGGTGCCTGTCACGCTCTCCCAGGAGCAGAACACCGTCAAGGTTCATCCCGCCCAGGAGGTGGAGCGCCTGCTGCCCAAGTCCATGAATCCCGTTCTGGAGATCGACCGCGAGATTACCTACAGAGAGGAGAGCGTAGAAGCGCCTGTCGTCAAGGACCAGATTCTGGGGACCATCACCCTGAGAAATGGGGACACGGTCTACGCCACTGTGGACCTGCTGGCTGACGAGGACGTCTCCGCCTCCCGCCTGTTGGTCTTCCGGCGGGACCTGCTGGAGTTCCTGAAAAAGCCGGCGCTGTGGTTCACCATCGGCGGCATCGCGGCGTTCATCTTCCTGATTGCCGTGATCCGCGCCGTGTTGCGGGCCCGCCGCATAAGCTACCGGCATACCCGCAGCACACGCACCAGCAGCGGATACCGCGGCAGGAAGAGATAAGCGTCAAAGTACATGGAACAGCCTGTGGAAACGTCACCTGAGCTTCCCACAGGCTGTTTTTATTGACAGATCAGGATCACGGCCAATTTGACGCACACTGCCAGGACCAGCCCCAGCGCGGCCGACCCATACAGCAGGCAGCAGGAGCGCGGGATATCCTCCGGCTCCACCTCCCGCACGGGGTCTCCGATGCAGGGCTTTTTGTGCAGTACGCCGTGATACCAGGCGTCCCCGGCCAGACGCAGGCCAAGCAGCCCGGCGCACACCGATTCCGTCTGCGCGGAGTTGGGACTGGCGTGGTTATAGCGGTCCCGGCGGAAGATCCGCCAGCCGCCCTTGAAGTCCATTCCCAGCAGCGCCCCCGACGCCAGCATCAGCAATGCGGACAGTCTGGCGGGCAGGTAGTTCATCACGTCATCCATTTTGGCGGGGATCAGCCCGATATCCTGATAGGGCGGCTCCACATAGCCCAGCATGGAGTCCATGGTATTTACCGCCTTATAGAAAAACCCCAGCGGCGCGCCTCCGGCAGCCAGGAACACCAGCGGGGCCACGACGCCGTCAGAAGTATTCTCCGCCACCGTCTCCACCGCCGCGCGGGCGATGCCCGCCCGGTCCAGACGCGCCGTATCCCGGCCCACAATCATGGACACCGCCAGACGAGCGGCCTCCACATCCCCCGCTTCCAGCGCGGCGTAGACCTTCATGCTCTCGATCCGCAGGGATTTGACCGCCAGAATCTGCCAGCACATGACACTCTCCGCCGCCAGCCGGAGCCACGGGCTGATCTGATGGCACAGCTGCAGCAGAAGAAGAGGAACCCCAGTGGAAATGGCGGTGGTCAGGACCCAGATCACGGCCCCGGCCAGCCGCTCCCCCCTCCGCGTCGCAGGGAACAGCCGCCGCAGGAGCTTCTCCAGCGCGCCAATCAGCTTTCCAATGGCTATGACGGGGTGTGGGAAGCCGTGGGGATCGCCCAGAACGAGGTCAATCCCAAAGCCGATCACCAGCGCCCAAAGAGACCACTTCATACCGCCGCCTCCTGCCGCTGTAGCGTAAAGAGGTAAACCGGGTTCTGGGCTGCCAGCAGATGATAGGGCCCCGCCTCCCGGGAACGCGCCACATTGAGGCATGTAATCTCCACATCCGCAGGGGCAAACTCCTTTATCAGCCGGCTCATCTCAGCAACCGATTCCAATGTAACGGCGGTAATGGCGATCCTCGCCGCCGGATTCTTCTCCAGCGCCAGCGTCACGATCTCCCGCAGACTGCCCGAGCTGCCGCCGATGAAAACATAGCCCGGCGCAGGCAATTCCCGGCAGGCATCAGGCGCGTTTCCGGGGATAATCTCCAGGTTCCGCACATGGAACCGCTCCCGGTTCTCGCCCAGCAGCGCAAGGGCCGCCCCGTTTTTTTCCACCGCATACACCTTGCCGCCCCGGGCCAGTAAAGCCATTTCGACGGATACCGAGCCGGTCCCCGCGCCTACGTCCCAGCACACCGCGTCCTTCGTCAGCCCCAGCTGCGACAACGCCGCCGCCCGGACCTCCCTCTTGGTCATCGGCACGATCTTCCCCTCGCCGCCGCCCCGCCGGAAGCGCTCGTCCGGCAGTCCCGGCGTAAAGGGCCGGGCGGCTTTGTTCTCAACCAGCGCGGCGCTCAGGGAATCAAAGGCTTGTCCGGCCAGCTCCGCCGCCGTTCCCCGGACAATCCGCTCCCCCGGATATCCCAGCCGCTCGCCAACTGTGACCCGGACCTCCCCCAGACCGGCTTCCACAAGCGCATGGCACAGGCCCGGCACGCCGTATGCGCCGCCTACCAGGACGAATACCCGCCGGTTCTGCCATATATCCGGCACGATGTCCCCATCCCGCCCATGGAGGCTGAGCGGGACCACATCCTCGTAGGAGGTCCCCAACCGTGCGCACAAAACCTGGAGCGAGCTCAATCCCGGCAGGACCTCCACATCGCAGCCCTCCAGCAGCGGCAGCAGCTTCCTTGCGCCGCTGAAAAACCCGGTGTCGCCGGAGAGGACCACCGTAAACCTCCGGCAGTCCGCCCTCTCCCGGATACATCTGGCGATATCGCCGGGCGCGATTGCTTCGCACCAGACCTGCCTGCCATCCGCCACGGCCTCCAGCATCCGCTTCGCGCCAATCAGACAATCCGCCTCCCGCACAGCCCGCCGGACCTCCGCCGTCATCCCATCAGGGCTTCCAGGGCCGATGCCCGCCAGCGTCACCCTGGGGCGTATGGTAAGCTGGAAGCGGCTGCAAATCCGCTTCACAACGCCTGCGAAGTCCAGCCCCTCCCGCTGGGCCGGACGGCCTACAATTACCAGGACCGCTCCCGCTTCCCTGGCTGCGGCAGCCTTTGCCCTGAAGCCTCCGGCGCCGCCGGTATCCTTGGTCACCATGTATCGGGCGGACACGGACCGCAGCGTCGCGGCGTTCATCTCCCGGGAAAAGGGCCCCTGCATGGCGATGACCCGCGCAGGCTCCAGCCCGGCCGCCCGGCAGGCGGCCAGAGACGCCTCCATGGGCAGCACCCTGGCGTAGACCCGCTGGGCGAACTCCGGCAGGGCGGTATACTTTCCCAGCTCCTTGCTGCCGGTGGTCAGCAGGATGTTCCCCTCCGTCCCGGCCAGATAGTCCACCGCGGACTCAATATCCGGAACGCACACCGCGTCCTCCGGCGCGGCGTCCGTTCCGCGCAGCAGGCGCAGGTACTCCACGTCCGCCTCCCGGCAGGCGGCGGCGATGTTCTCCGTCACCTCCGCCGCGTAGGGGTGGGTGGCATCCACTATCAGGTCAAAGGCCGCCTGACGGAACAGCGCCTCCATCTCGCCTTGTCCCAGCCGCTTGTTGGAGATGGTCAGATTTTCCCGGGGCGTCAGCAGGGTCTCGCCATACCCTGTGGCGACGCAGGCAGTGACCTCCACCGGCTGGCCTGTCAGCAGTTCCACCAGCTCGCGGCCCTCCGTCGTCCCGGCGAAGACGCACAGCTTATACATCGCGGTACCCCCGGGGCGTCACCAGCTCCCCGCCGATAACCTTTGTCTGGCTGTTGCCCACGAACGCGGTACAGAACATATCCGCCTCAAAGTCCCGCAGCCGGGCCAGGGCCAGGACTGTCCGGCTCTCTCCTTCCCTGCCGATCCTGCTGGCCACGCCGCAGGGCCGGTCCTCCGGCAGCGTCCGCAGCAAAATTTCACAGGCACGGCGCAGGTAATCGGGCCGCCCCCGGCTGGCGGGATTGTAAAGGACGATGGACAGGTCCGCCTGCGCCGCCGCCTCCAGCCGCGCCTCAATCTTCTCCCAGGCGGTCAGCCGGTCGCTGAGGCTGATCACGGCAAAATCGTGGGTCAGCGGCGCGCCAAGCAGCGCCGCCCCGCTGCATGCGGCGGTCAGGCCGGGGATTACCTCCACCTCCGGCTCCGCCGCCCCGCCCCGCAGCTCGTAAATCAGGGCCGCCATGCCGTAGATGCCGCTGTCGCCGGAGCAGACCATCGCCACATCCTTCCCGCTCCGGGCTGCCTCCAGCGCCATCCGGCAGCGGTCCGCCTCCTTCGTCATGGGCGTGGTCAGGAACTCCTTGCCGGGATACCGCTCCTTCACCAGCTCCACATACACGTTGTATCCCACGATCACCTGACACTCCCGCAAAGCCCGGTCCGCCCGGACCGTCATATTCTCATAATCACCCGGGCCAATGCCCACCACTGCCAGCTTACCCAAAGCGCACCTCCCAATGCTCCACCGCCGCGGCCACGGTCACCCCACCCCGCGCGGTCTTTTTTACAATTAAATCCGCCCCGCCCAGCGCCGCCGCCCGTTCGCAGACGTTATCCACGCCGGTAGTCCGCCGGACGAAGTCCGAAGGGGTGAAATCCCCCTCCACAGCCTCCAGCTGGGAAGCCGTATAAAATTCCACAGGCCAGCCCCGCTCCCGGCAGAATGCCAGAAGCCCCGGCTCGTCCTTTTTCAGGTCAATGGACGCCGCCAGCCTGACCGCCTGCGGATGGATGCCGTTCTCCTCCAGAACCTGCTCCGCCAATGCGCGGACTGCCTCCGGGCTTGTCCCCCTGCGGCAGCCAATGCCCAGGCGGACGGCCTTCGGCACCAGCAGCAGGGTCCGGTCAAAGGGCGCCCGCCTCCGCCAGGAAACGCAGATGCCCACCGGTCCGCTCTCCCCCGGCGCAACGCCGGAGGGCAGGTCCGTGACCACCGGGAAATCGCTGGCCAGCGGCACCAGCCCCTCTAAAATTGCGGCGGACACAGCCTTGGCCGCCTTCATATCGTCCAGGAAAAGGCCCTGCTCCGCCGCCCAGGCGTCCACGGAAAATCTTCCGTTGATATCTGTGGCGGTCGTTACCGCCGCCGCTGCGCCCAACGCGCCCGCCAGACGCGCCGCCAGAGCGTTGGCCCCGCCGATGTGCCCTGACAGCAGCGGGATCACAAACCGCTCCAGCTCATCCACCGCCACAACGGCGGGGTCCGTCCGTTTATCCCGGATATGGGGCGCGATTCCCCGCACGGCAATGCCGCAGGCTCCTACGAAAACCAGCGCGTCCGCCGCCCGGAACACAGGCCCCACGAACTCCGCCAGCGGCGGCGTGACAGGCGTGACGCCCTCCTCCGCCAGTCGTTCCGGCGCATAGAGCCGGCAGTGATCCTCCGCCAGCGCGGCGCAGACCCGCTTTGCCGCCGCCAGCCCTCTGCGGCTGAACGCAAAAACCGCCAGCCTCACGGCTCCGCTCCCTTCCGGTACTCCGTGGTGAAGCAGGGGTCGTACAGCTTCGAGCGCAGGTACTCCTTCCCCAGACAGCCGCCCACAATAAGAAGCGCCGTCTTGGTCAGGCCATTGTCCGCCACCGTCCGCGCCAGGGTCTCCACCGTGCAGCGGTAGACCTTTTCGTCCGGCCAGGTGGCCTTATACACCACCGCCGCCGGAGTCTCAGGCCCGTAGCCGCCCGCCAGCAGCTCCCCCTGCAGCTTCTCCGCCAGGGCGGCGCTGAGGAACAGCACCATCGTCGCCTGATGGGCCGCCAGGGAACGGATGGATTCCCGTTCCGGCACCGGCGTCCGCCCGGCGGCGCGGGTGATGATGACCGTCTGGCTCACGTCCGGCAGGGTGTACTCCGCCTTCAGCGCCGCCGCCGCGCCGCAGAAGGAGCTGACGCCGGGGCAGACGTCGTAGGCAATCCCCAGAGCCTCCAGCTGGTCGAACTGCTCCCGCACCGCGCCGTAGATGCTGCTGTCCCCGGTGTGCAGCCGCACGGTGGTCTTGCCCGCCGCCTCGGCGTCTTTCACCACCGCAAGCACCTGCTCCAGCGTCATCTCTGCGCTGTTGTGGATCTCGCAGTCTTCCCTCGCGTAGCTCAGAAGCTCCGGATTGACAAGACTCCCGGCGTAGATTACCACATCCGCCTCCTCCAGCAGCTTCGCGCCCCGCACTGTAATCAGGTCCGCCGCGCCGCTTCCCGCGCCAACAAAATGTACCATAAATGCCTCCTTTTGGAATCCATGCAGCCCAACGGGCCGTAAAATGCTTATTGACCCTGTTTCGCCGTCATCCAGACGGCCCGGAGAAATGATTTCCCGAATATCCGCGCGTCAGCAGCTTCCCGCATCTTTCCCAGCTCTTCTATATGAAAAAACGGGGTGAGGATATGCCGTAATTTCGGTTCGGAAAACCCCATGCCGCCGTACATGGAAAAATCGCGGTACACGTCATAGTCAGAGATCGCCGCGCCAGCCTCCGTATCCATGCAGGTCATCAGAAACCGCCCGTCCTCCCGCAGCAGGCTCCGGACGCGGCGCCGGAGACCAGCGTCTCATCCGGCGCGTTTTGAAAAAAGGGGACCGGCCTCTCCCTGTCCGCGTAGAACCGGCCGTCCCGGCATTCAAAGAGGCTGTCCAGCATTTCCAGCACACCGTCCATTGTTACGACGATCTTTTCATCCTGCTTCCTGTTCATATATCCCGCTTCCCAGCGTATCCGATCTTCCCCAGCAGCTCATCCGCTCCGGCGGTGGAACCCAGCCTGCCGTACATTTTGGAGAATGTGATCGCCCCGCTTTCCAAACTTTCTCCCGCCTTTGCCCGCAAGTGGAACGCGATGCGCTCCATCAGCCTGTCAAGCGTCCTCTGCCAGCCACCGTTTTCCCGCAGGACGCGCAGGGCGTCGTCACAGGAAACGCATTGCAGAATTTCGCCGGTTTTCTCCGCCTCCAGTCCCCCGGCAGCGGCATAGGCTGCCATGATCTCCATGCGGCAGTCCCCATACCTGGAGTGGGTGTTGAACATGCCCCCGGCCAGCTTCACCAGCTTGCCGATGTGCCCCACCAGCAGCGCGCCCCGGAAATCCAGTTCCCTGCAAATCTCCAGCGCATCACCGATAAAGTTGGAGGTCTGCACCGCAGCAGCCGGATCAGTCCCCAGCCCGTCCCGGATAAAATCCGAGCCGTAATTCCCCGGTGTCAGCAGGACGTACTCCGCCCCGCTCTCCCGCCGCTGGCGCAGCTCCACCCGGATGGTCTCCACCAGCGCCTCCTCACTCATTGGCTCCACGATCCCGGTCGTTCCCAGGATGGAAATGCCGCCCACGATGCCCAGCCGGGGGTTGAAGGTCTTTTTCGCCAGGGCCTCCCCCTCCGGCGCGGAAATGATGACCCGCAGGCCGCCGCAGCCGTCCGCCAGCTTCCGGACCTCCTCCACGGCCTCCCGGATCATCTTTCTGGGAACGCTGTTAATGGCCGCCGCGCCCACAGGCTGGTCCAGCCCGGGTTTTGTCACCCGGCCTATGCCCGCGCCGCCGTCAATCTCAATGCCGGACGCCCCGGAACGGGTGACCTCCGCGAAAATCAGCGTTCCCCTGGTCACGTCCGGGTCGTCCCCGCTGTCCTTCTCAATGGCGCAGGACACGGCGCCCGGCCCGGCCCTGATCTCCAGCACCGGCAGCTCCAGCCGGATACCCTTGGGCGTCATCAGCGTCACCCGCTCCATCCGCTGCCCGGTCAGCAGCATATAAGCTGCCGCCTTGGCCGCAGCCGCCGCGCAGGACCCGGTGGTATACCCCAGCCGCAGCTGCCTGCCGCCCTTCACAATATAATGCTCCTCCATAGCCTCCGTCATTCCCCGCGGCGGTCACCGCATGATCTGGTACAGCATGGCGTTGCACACCGCCGCCGCCACGTTGCTGCCGCCCTTCCGGCCCCGGGCCACGATGTACGGCGCTCCGGCGGTCATGATCTGCTCCTTGCTCTCCACCACATTGACAAACCCCACCGGCACGCCGATCACCAGCGCCGGACGCAGCGTCCCCGCAGTAATCTGCTCATAAAGCGAAATCAGCGCCGTGGGCGCGTTGCCGATGGCGAACACGCAGGGCTTTCCCAGCTTCGCCGCCCGCTCCATGGACACAATGGCACGGGTAATCCCCCGCGCCCCGGCCTCCTCCGCCACGTCCGGATCGGACATGAAGCAGCGGACCTCGCCGCCCAGCCTGCCCAGGATGGTCTTGTTGATCCCCGATTTTGCCATCTGGGTGTCGGTCACGATATCGCAGCCGCCCCGCAGGGCTTCAATGCCCTTCGTCACCGCGTGTTCGGAGAAGCGGAGATTCTCCACATAATCAAAATCCGCCGTGGTATGGATGACTCGCTTGATGACCAGCTCGTTCTCCGGGTCCAGCCTGCGGTCCCCCAGCAGCCCGGTGATGATCTCAAAGCTGCGCTTTTCAATGTCCATTGGTTTGATCGTTTCCAGCATGACGCTCCTTCTCTCTTAAACAGGCTTGATAAAAAATCTTCGCAAACTCCGGATTGGAATAAAAATGGAAATGGGGATATCCCGCATAGAGCCGGTCCGTGGCAAACGCACAGTCCCAGTGCCTTCCATTCAGCTTTTCCGCTGTGAAGTCTCCGCCCGGGAACTCCGCGTCCCAGTGGTGAAACTCATGTCCCCGGATGATTTCTCCGGCGCGGCAGAGGAGATTATCCGTCTTCGCCCGGAGCGTCACATACCCAAACCGGGTCAATTTGCGGTTATCCCAGCACTTTCCAGGCAAAACCCCCGCCATCGGCTCCCCGCCAATCATCTGGGTCAGGTACATGAATCCGCCGCACTCCGCGATGCAGGGCAGTCCGTTCTCCAGCGCACGGCGGACGCTGGAGCGCATCTCCGCGTTTTCCGCCAGCCTTTTGGCGTACAGCTCCGGATAGCCGCCGCCCAGATACAGGCCGTCCAGCCCCTCCGGCAGCCCGGCGTCAGACAGCGGACTGAACTCCACCAGCTCCGCTCCCATCTCCCGCAGGGCTTCCAGGCTGTCCTCGTAGTAGAAGCAGAACGCCCGGTCCCTGGCCACTCCGAGCCGCACTGGCTCATACTCCGGCAGCTCCACCGGCTCGAACTCCAGCGGCGGAGCGCTTTGCGCCAGGGCCAGCAGGCCGTCCAGTCCGATGGTCTCCTCCGCCTGCCGGGCCAGACGGCCCAGCTTCTCCCGCAGGCCCTCCACCTCGACGGCGGTGACCAGTCCCAGGTGGCGGCTCCCCAGCGCACACTCCGGCATCTCCGGCAGAAAGCCCATGGGCTCCACCCTGCCGCCGAACCGCTCCCGGATGGCCTGGGCCAATCCCTGATAGGTCACTGCGGTGCACCGATTGAGGATTACACCACAGATTCGGCTGTCCTCTTGAAAATCCAGGAACCCTTGAATCACCGCCAGCACGGAAAGGGCCGCTCCCTTTGCGGACACAACCAGCACAACTGGCGCGTCTGCCGCGCGGGCCGTCTCCCAGCTGCTGGCCTGGGTGCTGGTCAGACCGGCCCCGTCGTAGTACCCCATGGCGCCCTCAATGACCGAAACATCCCGGTCCCGGCTGTTCTTCGCCAGCAGATAGCGTAAGGTGTTCTCCTGAAAGAAGAACAAATCCAGATTGGCGCTCTCCGCCCCAATGATCCGGCTGTGGAACATAGGGTCGATATAGTCCGGGCCGCACTTGAAGGCTCCTGTCCGCAGCCGCCTGTTCACCAGCGCCTGAAGAACGGCGCAGGTCACTGTGGTCTTGCCGCATCCGCTGCTGACGCCCGCCAGCATCACCCGGCTGACGTTCTGCTCCACCGGTCTCTCCCCTTTCGCAGTATTTTCCAGCTACCATTGTACTGCCCGCCGCCAATCTTGTCAACAGAACATCTGCCAGAATTTTCACAAGGACTTCTTTCCGCCTTTGACATTGCCAACCGCCTGTGCTAAGATAGGAAAAACAGATCACAGGAGGCTTTCCATGGAACGCTTACTTTTACACACCTGCTGCGCGCCGTGCAGCGTGTTCTGCGCAGACTCGCTCCGGTCGGAGGGTATCGAGCCAGCCGGATTCTGGTACAACCCCAACATCCATCCCTATCAGGAGTACAAGGCCCGGCGGGATACGCTGATTGAATACGACAAGTCCATCGGGTTGGAGCTGATCGTCCGGGATGACTATGGTCTGCGGGATTTCGTCCGGGCGGTAGCGGACGACCTGGACCACCGGTGCAGCCACTGCTACACCTGCCGTCTGGAGGAGACCGCCCGGTATGCCGCCGGACACGGCTTCTCCCACTTCTCCACCACCCTGCTGGTCAGCCCTTACCAGGATCACGAGGGCATCTGCAGAGCGGCGGAGGAGCTAGCGGAGCAGTACGGCGTCGCCTTCCTGTACCGGGACTTCCGTCCCGGCTTCCGCCAGGGGCAGGCCAAGGCCAGGGAGCTGGGGCTGTATATGCAAAAGTACTGCGGCTGCGTATTCTCCGAGGAGGAGCGGTACGCCAGGCAGATTCAGCAGGACCATGAGAAATTTCAGCAGGGGGCAGAGTGGAAATGAAGCTTGAGCGATGCAAAAAAGAGTCCTTTGCTGTAATAGGCAAAGAGGGATCCACTGCAGATGGTGCAGGCTTCATCCCAAAACTGTGGGACGAAGCGAACTCTCATTTCAGCGAAGTCCAGCATCTGGCGAAGAGGGATGAAAGTGGAAACCTTGCGGGCATTTGGGGCGCGATGACTGATTTCTCCCGCTCCTTTCGTCCGTGGGAGGGCTTCAGCAGAGGACTTTACCTCGCAGGGTTCGAATGCGGCAGGGATGCCGAAGCGCCTGCCGGCTGGACAAAATGGGTAATCCCCGGATATGAATACATCTGCGTGGAAAACGATCATGAAAACGTTTTTTCAGCGGTGATCGAATATCTGAGGGATCATGATATCCCCTTGGTTGGCGCTGTTCACGATTTTACCTGTCCACAGACAGGGAAGGAAAGTTTGAAACGAAGTAGCCAGGGAGGCAGTCCGAAAAAGGGCACAACAATAAGAGCCCCGAATAGCGGCTCAAAAAAACGGATTGCGAGAAGCATTA
>JAAWQM010000056.1 GCA_022800525.1 Oscillospiraceae bacterium | reverse complement strand
AAAGCCAGCGTTAGGGCGAAGAAATTGGCTGAATTCCGGCCTGCTTCTTCGCCCTTTGCCTTCATGCCTTTTGATATGGGCTTTTTTCAGAGGTTCCTTGACTCAAAATTTCGTCCAGAAGCTCCGGCGTGTCGTGGAAGGACATGCCTGCGCGTTTGATTTTCCCCTCGGCCTTTTTCCGGGAGACGAAGCCGAACGCTCTGTGTCTGCGGCATTTCTCATAGACGTTTGTTCCCATGTTGTGGAGGAGATAATAGTCGAAATATTTCACGCCGCAGTTGGCAAGCTGCTCGTTGAAAATCTTCTCCATGTCCTCGCTGTCCTTGAAGTCCCGGAGGGGCATTTTCGTTGCCAGCTCGAAGCGGTCCCTTGGATGCCGCTCCACCAGGGCGCGGCGAACCGCCTCCTCGCCGTGGTAGCCGTGGTAGGTATACGCGGTGTCGAAGTAGGTAAAGCCCTGGTCCAGGTAGGCGTCGAAGAGGGCGTTGATCGCCTCGTAATCAAAGGACGCCGGATCGTCCTTCCGCAGCGTAGGCAGCCGCATACAGCCGTAGCCGAGCTGATATTTTTCCATTCCTTACACCAAACCTTTCGCCCAACCGGACGCTTTTTTTCCGGATTGCGGCTCCTGGGCGCTCCCGGCCCGGGAGGTCCGCCCCTTGCGGGCGTAATAAGCGGTCAGAATATTTTTCATGGCGATTTCTCCTTTTTGTTTTTCCTTGCGTCTCTATTTGCCAAAAGGCTTTGCTTAATGCAATTCCAATTTTACGGGTACATGGAAATCAATTTTGCAGGGGCGGATACCATTCACCCCTGCGCGGGAGTATTAAAAAAATCTTAATACTTTTTAAAAAGAAATACCTTGACAGATTTAGTATATCCTGCTATGATAACCACATCACACGAGGCAGCCGGGCCAGACCCGGCCCGGCCTGATGAAAGGAGTGTTTGGATTGTCCATTTCTGCGGACACCCTGCGAGGCCATACGGATACCATCATCCTGACCCAACTGATGCGCGGGGACAACTACGGCTATGAGATCAACAAGACCATCCAGCAGCGCACCGGAGGCGAGTACGGCTTCAAGGAGGCCACCCTTTACACTGCCTTCAAGCGCCTGGAGAGCGCGGGGCTGATCTCCTCCTACTGGGGAGAGGACGGACCCGGCGCACGGAGACGGTACTACTCCATCACCGAGGAGGGCCGCCGCCGGTGGGAGGAAAACAGCAAAGAGTGGCAAAATACCAGGGCCCTGCTGGACGCCCTGATTTCTTTGGAGGAGGACTGACGCAATGGATACCATGAGGACAAGATTTGTGATCGCGGTGACGAACCGCCTTTCCGCCGCCGCTGACAGCGACGCCAAGGTAGAGCTGATCGAGGAGCTGAGCGAAAACCTCTACAGCCGCTGGCAGGACCTTGCGGCAAGCGGCATGAGCGAAGGGGATGCCTATGAGAAGGCCATGGAGGACCTGGGCAGCGTGGACGAGCTGCTGGCCTACCTGGAGAGCCTGGGCCCCGAGGGGGAGCTGCCCAGGCAGGAACGCAAGGACTTCGCGGGCGACCTGTTCAAGGGCGTGGAGGACGTGGTCCGGGAGACCGTGAACCAGACCAAGGACGCCATGGATCAGGCCAAGAGCATTCTTCGGGATGTGGAGCAGAAGCTGAAGGAAAAGTATCCTGACGGCTTCAAGGGCAAGGTCTACGTCCGCTTTGACGGCGATGAGGACGGCGAAGCGGTCCGGGCGGCGGAGGAAGCGGAGGCTGAAGCGGAGGCCGAGGCAAAGGAGGCCGAGGCAAAGGAAAACGGCTGGTCCTTCTCCGTGGGCTACAATAAGAGCCGGGGCGGCTTCTTCTGCGAGAACAGCCGCGTGCGCAGGGTGGAGGGTACGTCCCTGCCGTCCCGGGACCTCAAGGGCATCGACGTGCAGATCAACGGCGATGTGGACATCCTGCTGGACGACGACCCCGACAGCGACGTGGTCATGGACGGCGACGTGGAAAGCCTGGAGACCCGGGTCAGCGACGACGGCGTGCTGTCCATCCGCCAGGGAAGCACCGCCACCTCCTCCTTCTTCTTCCTGCGGGGGCTGGCGTCGGCGGACGTGAAGCTGACCCTGCCCCGGCGGTTCTGGGATTTCCTCCAGATCAACACCGTCAGCGGCGACGTGGACATCGACGAGGGCCTGGAGATTGGCCAGCTCTCCATCAAGACCGCCAGCGGCGACGCGGACGTCCACAGCCTGGAGTTCCAGGAGCTGATCTTCAAAACCGCCAGCGGCGACCTGGAGGCCGGTTGCCTGCGGGGCCGTTCCGTCATTGCGGAGAGCGCCAGCGGCGATATCCAGCTGTCCGGCAGCTTTGAAACCGTGCGGACGGGGACGGCCAGCGGCGAGATTGAGCTGGAAGGCTGCGCCCGTGAGATCCGGTGCAGCACCGCCAGCGGCGACGTGGACGTGCGGGTGGACCAGGTGCCGGAGAAGCTGGACCTGACCTCCAAGTCCGGGGACTGCCAGGTCTCCATGCCTGACGGCGAGGGCTTCACCCTCCAGTTCAGCACGGTCTCCGGCGAGCTGGAGAGCGACTTCCAGCTTGTAGGTCCCATCGGCAAGCGCTCCGGGGAGGCCATCTATCTGGACGGCGGCGGACGGACCTTCCGCATGTCCAGCGTCAGCGGCGACCTGAGCCTGCACATGAATTGACAAGGGAGGATACAAAGGATATGAACAAACAGATAACGGATATCGTGGCGTATCTCAGCTGGCCGGGGCTGCTGATCGCGTTCCTGCTGGGCGACCGGTACGCCAGCCGGTTCCATCTCAACCAGTCCCTGGTAATCTGGCTGGCGGCCACCGTGATCGGCATTGCCGCCGGATGGATTCCCCTGTTCGGGTGGCTGGTGCGCGCCGTGGTCGGGCTGTTCTGTGCGCTGTGCTGGTTCATCGGCATCATCAATGCCATCCAGGGCGTTGAGAAGGAGGTCCCCGTACTGGGGCAGATCCGGTTGCTGTAAGAACGGCAAAAAAGGTTGTTGAACTTGCCCTCACGGAAACCAATTTTGTGTGAAAATATTCAAAGCCCATTGCTACGATCAAGATCCAAAATGCGTATCAGTCAGTACAGACGGATAGTGTCAGGGTAAAGGTTGCTGCAAACTGACAGCTTGACGCCTTCAAAAAAGCGCCGGATGGATTCCACTGTTCGGGCAGCTGGTGCGCACCGTGGCATGGCTCTTCTGTGCGCATTCCTTGGATCGCGCTCCAGAAAAAACTGATTGATTGCTCGGGGCCGGATGGGAAGTCGTTCCCGTCCGGCCCCGCTATTTTTTGTGACGAGGTGTTTCATATGACATTGAAGCGAGAGAACTACCCTGTGAAAAAGGTGATTCTGGCGCTGGCTTCCCTGGTGGTCCTGATCGCGGCGCAGACTGCGGCGGCAGAGCTGGGCAGTCTGGCGCTGCTCTGTACCCATCTGCCCGCGCTTGGGAACGGCGTCGCGGGGGCGCTGTACCCGGCGTTTGCGCTGGTGGGACTCTGGGCGCTGTGCCGGTTCGGGATGAAGGAGCCCCTGAGCGCGTACCGGCTCGGCCCGGTCCGGCTGAAGGCGGTATGGTGCGCGGCGGCTGCGCTGATGCCGGCGCTGGTATGCGGCGTGTTTCTGCTGCTGCCGGGAGAGTGGGCGGAGGCGGCGGAACGGACGGATACCGCGTCCATTCTGGCTGTTGGGGTCCTCTACCTGGGCATCGGAACGGGAATCGTGGAGGAAGCAGTGTTCCGGGGCTTTATCATGACGGCCCTGGAGCGGCGCTGGGGGCGGAGCGCGGCTGTCCTGCTGCCATCCATATTGTTTGGTGCGCTGCATATCATGGGGAACGAGCTGGATGTTCTCAGCATGGTCCAGCTTGTCGCCGCGGGAACGATGGTAGGGGTGCTGTTTTCCCTGGTGGCGCTGGAGACCGGCAGCGTCTGGAATGGCGCGCTGATCCACGGCGTCTGGAACTGTGTGCTGATGAGTATTCTCTATATCGGACCAGAGGCGAACCCGGGAGCGTTGTTCAGCTATATCCCCGTCTCTGACAACTTCCTGCTGACCGGCGGGGCTTTCGGGATTGAAGCGTCCGCCGTTTCCATAGCGGCCTACGCGATGTTTGCGGGACTGGCGCTCTGGCTGCTGTGGAAGCAGGCGCCAGGGCGGGAATCACAATGAGACGCCAAACAAGATGCCTGCGGATGATTTCCGCTGCACTGCTGCCGCCGGAAAATGCAGGGAAGAAAGGACGCCTCCGAAAAGACAACCCAATAATGATGATGGGCGCGTCTTTCAAGAGGGCGCGGGCAATCGGGATACGCTGCCGCTCCCCTTCGGAGAGGGTATTGCTTCCGAATTTAAAATCCGGAAATCTGCGGGCATTTTATGTTTAACCGCTATTGACATCTTTGCTCTATTGCTGTAGAATAACATTGAATTCTATATTTGTAGAGCAAGGAGGCTGTTTCTATGGAAACTACAATCCGCCGCTTGCCGGATGCGGAATTGGAGGTCATGCAGGCGATTTGGGCCTGTGAGCCACCAGTAGCCCGGACAGACATCAACGCAATCCTGAAAGATAGCCATCCGATGGCGTTGACTACTTTGCTGACTGTGCTTACACGCTTGTCAGAAAAGGGATTTGTCCAGATTCAAAAGGATGGCCGCAGCGCACGATATATCCCGATGATTGCAAGGCAGGACTACCTTGCCCAACAGAGCCGCTGCTTTGTGCAGAAGGTCTGCGGCGGGAGTTTGCCCGCTTTTGCCGCAGCCCTGTGCGACAGCGGCCTGACGAAAGAGGAGTTGGCCCTGCTGCGGGAGCTTCTGGAGAGGGGGGCGTTATGACTATGGAAGTTCTTATAAAGGGATTCTTCACGTTGATTTTCAGCGGAATGTTTGCCTGGATGGTATTTGACAGAGACTCCGACAGCAATATGGACAGCAACCGCCAGCGGTATTTTCCGTATATTTCCGGCCAGCTGCTCCCATTTTGCATGTTGACAATTTTGAGTATGGCGCTTATTTTCATGAACACAGAAAACGCTATGCAAATCACACTCGCTTTCTGTTTCGGAGTGTTTCTCCACATTTGCCTGTATTTCCTTCTGCTGATGCCCGCTCTACCTTTCCTGCGGCAGCACATCAGCGCACGGGCCTGTGCTGTGTTGTGGATGCTCCCCAATTACCTCTATTTGACCCAGATGAGCTATATGCAGTTGCCCGCGCCTCGCTGGGTGATAGAGGCCCCTCTCCCACTGGTACAGGTCCTGTTGACTGTGTGGCTGATTGGCTTTGTAGCCGTCCTGGGCTGGAAAATCGGCTCTCACCTGAACTTCCGCACACGCATTCTGCGGGATGCCTCCCCAATTACGGATTCGGCAGTTCTGGCGGTCTGGCGTCAGGAGATAGAGTCCGCCCGGTTCCGCAAGCCGAAGTTCAAACTGGTGACTTCCGCCAACATCCAAACGCCCCTGTCCGTAGGCTTGTTTCAACGGTCTATCCGGGTGGTACTGCCGGAGCGGGAGTATACCACTGAAGAGCTGTCGCTCATTTTCCGTCATGAGCTGATCCATATTGGCCGGGAGGATTCCTGGAACAAATTCTTTCTTGTATTTTGCTCCGCCATGTGCTGGTTCAATCCCCTCATGTGGATGGCCATAAGAAGAAGCTCCGAGGATTTGGAACTGAGCTGCGATGAAACGGTTCTACTGGATTCTGACGATGCTACCAAACAGCAATACGCCGATTTGCTCTTGAAGACCGCCGGGGATGAACAGGGCTTCACGACCTGTCTGTCCGCCTCGGCCAATGCTCTGCGCTATCGGCTGAAAAGCGTGGTTGATCCGAAGAAGAAACCCTCGGGCGCATTGGTAGTCGGTCTTGTGTTCTTCCTGCTGTGTATGAGCTGCGGCTATGTGGCTCTTGCCTACGGGGAGAGTACGGGTGCTGAAGTGATTTACAAGTCCCAATCCCCGGAGCAGTATGTTCTGAGCAGCATAAATGTGGGCGATTTCGTCTGTACCGATGAGGCGGCCCTGCACCGCTATTTATCTGATCTGCGTATGGAGCATATTTCAGGGAACTACTCTTTTGATCAGGAGGGAACGGCACTGTCCCTGATATTTGATACCCCGGAGGGTGTGCTGGCTGTCACCCTGTCAGACAGATTTATCAAGCTGGTTCCGCTATACGGCAGCAAGCCAACTGCGGAATACTTCTATCTGCCGGATGGTACGGACTGGGATATGTTAAACGAGTTTATTGTCGAGTGCCCCGTCTTGAATGTCCATGTAACCGGAACGGATAATGAATACGGCCAGGATTTCACCGCGACCCTGTCATATGTTGGTCTTATGGAGGGGGAGATGCTCTATGAAATGGACCCCCGCGAGACCCCCGGCGGCATGTTCGGCTATCCAGCCAATCAAGCGTCCCTTTCTTTTAACCTCCCGCTCAATGGCAATTGCGAGGTGGAAATCGTACCATTGAACGGCGGGAGCAGCCGCACCGTTATTCTGGACCGGCAGTCCATGACATTATCGTTGCCGGAGGAACCGTCCCGCTATACTGTCCGTGGAGCGTTCAGTGGCAAAGACGGGAAAATATACTGGATGGAATTTCTGTTTGAGATTGGCAATTCACTGCCGTAAACTTAAGCGAATGACGTCAGAACACACATAAAAGCAGCGCGTTTGCCCGGGAGTTGTATGTTTGCTCGTTCCGGGTTCCGCGTAACTGACTTGGCAATTCAGAAAAATCAGATTAGTTGAGTGAAAAATATGCCGTGGGTTCCCACGGCATATTTTTCACTCTGTGCAGAATTGCGGGTTTCGTCAACATGAACAAAACAGAGCAGAGTATCTTGGAGCTAATTGACCAAAATAAAATTTTCAACAGAAAACTTGTTTACAAAACATGTTGCGTATGATATATTGAACGAAAAACACAGTATCGGGCTCTGATTGAGTACCATTTCTACTTTGCAAAAATTAGAATGACTCAAAAAAATCAACTCTATGGAAGGTAATGCGCTTCTATGAAAATCTTATCTCTTGGTTCTTTAAACATCGATCATGTGTACAATGTCAGCCACATCAATGTGGAAGGCGAAACTCTTTCTGCGCAGAAGTTAGAGCACAAGCAGGGCGGCAAGGGCCTGAACCAGTCTGTGGCGCTGGCTCGGGCGGGGGCGGAAGTGTCTATGGCCGGTTGCGTGGGCGCCGATGGTGGGGATCTGGTGGAAACTCTGCGGCAGGCCGGAGTGGATGTACGCTTCATTCGAAAGGTGGACGAGCTTACAGGTCATGCGATTATTCAACTGACAGATTCCGGAGCCAACTCCATCATCATTTACGGTGGCGCTAATATGCAGATTACCCCTCAAATGATAGATGAGACCCTGGATAATTTCTCTTCAGGCGATTACATACTTCTGCAAAATGAGATTTCCAATGCGGCATATGCCATTCGCGCCGCCAAGGAACGGGGGATGACCGTGGTATTCAACCCATCTCCCATTTCAGAGGAAATCACAAGTTATCCGTTGGAGCTGGTGGATATATTTATTCTCAATGAGCTGGAGGGGCAGGACCTCTCCGAAGCTGAGAGCGATGACGGTGAGGCTGTCTTGGCTGCTCTGATCAAGCGCTTTCCCAAGGCTGCTATCGTCCTGACATTGGGCAGCAAGGGCGTTATGTATCATGACGCTGAGAACGACATCAGCTATCCGGCCCACAGGGTTTCTGTGGTAGATACCACTGGCGCTGGGGACACCTTTTGCGGTTACTTCCTTGCTTACTTCATGAGAGGGACTCCTCCCCGCCAGGCCCTGGCAGCAGCAACGAAAGCCAGCGCCATAGCCATCGGGAAAAGGGGAGCTGCAGCCAGCATCCCCGTCTTGGCAGATGTGGAAGCCGCCGTATGTTGACCGGTTCCATGCAAATATAAGAAAAGTGAGGGGATAAAATGAGTGAGGTCAAGGAAAAAAGTATTATCCTGAGAGCCGAAGGGATCAGCAAAAGCTTCGGTCCCACAAAGGCCCTGGTCCAGGTCAGCTTCGAGATCAGGCGCGGTGAGGTCGTCGGTCTGATCGGTGAGAACGGCTCGGGAAAATCTACGTTTTCCACTATCGCGGCCGGCATTCAGAAGCAGGATGAAGGGCAGCTCTACTTAAACGGTGAGCCGTATGCACCCGCCGATATCACTGACGCGATTTCCAAAGGTGTGGCTATGGTCGTTCAGGAGCAGGGGACGTTTAACAACATCAGCGTGGCGGCAAATATTTTTGCTGGACGGGAGCAGCAGTTCACCAGGGCTGGCCTGCTGGATTTGAAGGCCATGAATGACGCTGCGGCCAAAGCGCTGGAGAAAATCGGTGTAGAAAATGTGAACCCTGCCCAAGTGGTCAACGCCATGTCCTTTGAGGAGCGGAAGCTCCTGGAGGTAGCCCGGGCCGAATGCGCCGAACCCCAGCTGCTCATCATTGATGAGACGACCACCGCCCTTGGGCGCGAAGGCCGGGATGTGATGTACAGGCTTATCAACAAGATGCGCAGGGACAACCGCTCGGTGCTCTTCATCAGCCACGACATCGAGGAGCTTATGAACATCTGCGACTCCATTATCGTCCTGCGGGACGGACACTATATCGGAGCCCTGAACCGGGAGGAGATGACAGTAGGCGCTCTGCGGCAGATGATGGTGGGGCGGGAAATCGCCGACAACTTCTATCGCAGCGACTGGGAGGGGCGTCTTACCGACGAGGTGGCCTTGTCCGCCCGGGAAATCTGCTATGGCCCTATGAAGGACCTGGCTCTGGACCTTTACAAGGGAGAGATTCTGGGCATCGGCGGTCTTACTGACTGTGGTATGCATGACTTCGGAAAGATACTGTTCGGCATCATCAAGCCAGACTATGGAGAGGTGACACTCTCTGATGGCACCAAAATCACCGCTCCAAATCAGGCGGTGAGGAACCGTATGGCTTACATCTCCAAGAACCGGGACACAGAGGCGCTTATGAGCGCAGGCAGCGTAAAAGACAACATTTGCCTGCCCAATCTGCCCAGGCTGGCCAGGTTTGGACTGATCTCTCCCAAGCGCGAAATGAGTATGGCCGGCAGCATGGCGGATGCGCTTTCCATCAAGATGCAGGGGCCCAAGCAATACGTTATGTATCTCTCGGGCGGCAACAAGCAGAAGGTGTCTATTGGCAAGTGGCTGGCCAGCGAAGCTGAAATCTATGTCTTTGACTGTCCTACCCGCGGCATTGACATTGGTGTCAAAGCGGATATTTACCGTATCCTTACCGACTTGAAGAAGCAGGGCAAGGCCATCATCATGATTTCGGAAGAGCTGCCTGAGCTGATCGGCATGAGCGACCGGATTCTTACCTTCAAGGATGGCGCAATCAGCGGCGAGTTCCTTCGTGATCCGTCAATCACGGAACATACGCTGATCGACTACATGATTTAAGGAGACGACGAAAAATGAAATGTCCAACTCTGGAAAAAAGCCGCCTCGGCGGTACATCGAAGGTTGCCGTCCGCTCAATGGTCTCTTTTCTGGGTCTGATCTTTATTGTAGCGTTCTTTCAGGTCACCACCGGCGGCAGGCTGCTGTCCGCAAAAAATCTTCAGACATTTTCCAATTACGCATTTGCTGCCATCATCCCGTGCTGCGGCAGTATTTTCCTGATGTCCCAGGGCAATATGGATTATTCCCTGGCAGGAAATATTTGCGTCAGCGCCGCGCTGGGCGCTCTGGTGTCCCAGATCAGTATCCCCCTGGCGATCATAGTCATGATTGTTTCCTCACTGGTCATGGGTGCCATCAATGGCGTTACCTGCGTCTGCCTGGGAGTCAACTCCTTTATTGCCACACTGGGCACTTCCTTTATGTATGGCGGTCTGGCTTCCGTGCTGCTGGGCGGCGGTTCACTCACAGCCAACTACGACCTCAAGAATTTGGATACGCTGGGCTTTAAGTACGGAGCTATCATCGCAGCGGCGCTTGTTTCGTTCACTGTATTCAACTACTCTGTATTCGGCAAACACTGCCGGGCCATCGGCGCAAAGGCGGAGGTGGCGCACCAGTCGGGTGTCAGAGTAAAGCTGGAGCGGTTCGCGCCTTTCCTGATCAGCGGCTTTACCTGCGCGGTCATGGCTGCATTTTCCCTTATCCGCACCTGCAATGCAACAACCACCTCAGGCGGCAATACCCAGATCAATACCATGCTGGGGCTGCTGCTGGGCGGCGTACCTTTTTCAGGCGGCTGGAATTCCAAATTCCGTGCGGTCATCGTTGGCGGACTTATCATGGCGGTGGTCGATAATGGTCTGTTCCTTTTGAACCTGAATACAGCCAGCCAGCAGCTTATCAAGGGTTTTATCTTTATCATAGCCGTAGCGCTCTCCTTTGACCGGGAGAATACAGCCGTCATCAAATAAATGCCATAACAGGCAAAATCCCTGTGCATATAAATCCACAAACAAATTATGAGGAGGAAATGAAATGAACATGAAGAAACTGCTTGCCGCTCTTTTGGCCTGCGCTATGATGGCGGGGGTGCTGTCCGCCTGCGGCGCTGCGGAAGAGCCCAAGGGAGACGCCAATCCCGGCGGCGCCTCTGTTGAGAATGAGTCCAACGACCGCACCGAGCCCTATCGTCTGGGCTACATCAACATGTCAGGATATGGCGCAACCTTCGAGGCAATTACAACCGTCCTGGAAAGTATGTGTGATGCTGCCGGCGTTGAGCTGGTCCCCGTTCAGATGGCCGGCGGCGGCGCTGACGGGTTCATCACCGCTTATGAGAATCTGGTCAACATGGGGATCGATGGCGTTATGGCAAGCTCCTCTTCCGAGGGACAGGTCCGTCTGATTGCCGAGCTGTTTGAGCAGAATGATGTGGACTGGTTCCTGGTGAACCGCCGTCTCTCTGACAGCGACCTGCAGGAGTATGTCTTCAGCCAGTCCAGACTGGTGGGCAATGAGTTCTGCTATGAGGAAGAGACTGCTTATCAGGTGGTCAAGCAGCTGCACGAGGAATATGGCATGAAAAACCTGGCCGTCATTGGCCTGACCTTGGGCGATGCGGCGGGCGATCTGCGCGACCAGGGCATTGCCAAGGCATGTGAGGAGTTCGGCGTTACATTGCTCACCGAGACCCGTGGTATCAGCTCCGCCAGCGATGTGACCAATGCGGTGGAGGGTATCATTACCTCCTATCCCGAGGTAGACGGGTTCTTCATTGTAGGCGGAAGCGTTACCAACGGCGCTCTGGCCGGCGCCAGCCAGGCTCTGGCCAACCACGGCATGGAGGACAAGGTGGTCATCGGCATGATTGACATTGCTTCCGGTATGGAGGAGTACATGGGCGAAGGCAAGCCGCTGAAGGTGGTTGCAGGCGGCAATCTTCTGATGGACTGGGTAATTTCCTGCTCTTGCATGATCAACTATGCCAACGGCATCGACACCGACAAGACCCCCTATATTCTCAACACCAGCGTTATGTATGTCAAAACGCCTGAGGACGCAGTGGACTACAGCACCTACTACGAGAATCCCACCACCCCCATGATGAGTGGAGACCAGTGGTACGATACCCTGCTGGGCAAGGACGTGGACACCATTCAGGCTTTTGTTGACAACTACACACTTGATTATGCAAGATCTCTGAGCGAATAACCGACTGCTTTCAGGGGGACTGCCCTGGCAGTTCCCCTGAAAGCTTACATCCTAACCAACTGAGAGAGGTGACCTTAGCCGTGAATATGAAAACAAAAATCATGAACATCGTCAAGGCATTTATGGTTCCGGTGGTCTTATATTTGATCGTGCTGCTTCTGGCCCCGGGACGGGTGGGAAATCTGGACTCCATTACCTCTATGCTCACGCTGGCCGTAGTACCCACCGTTATCGCCTACGGTGTCCACTTCGGCTTCACCAGCGGTATCATAGATTTTTCCGTAGGTTCCCGTATGACGCTTGCCGGCATATTCGGCTGTATCTGCGGCTGCTTCTTTGGTCCCATCGGTATGATCCTGGGTTCTGTGCTGGCCTCTTTGCTGCTGGCTGCGATTATCGGCGGGCTCTTTGCGCTGCTGAAAATTCCCTCCTTTGTTATTTCCTTGGGTTCGCTGATGGTTTTCGAGGTAATAGGAGAGCATCTGACCAAGTATTGCGCCGGCGTTCTGCCGGAAGTGGCAACATACCAGTATCTCAAAGCGCCGGGCAATATGCAGTTTTTAGGGAAGGCTCCCTATAATTTCCTGGTCCTTATTGTGATTGCCGTTATTTTTGAATTGGTAAATACCCGGACCAAGATTGCAAATCAGGCCCGGGTGGTGGGCAGCGATGAGCTGATCGCCCGAAACGTGGGTATAGAGCCTATGAAGGTCAAGTTCGGGACCTTTATTCTGGGCAGCATATTTTTGGCGCTGGCTGCGGTGGTGTCCACCTGTTACTCCAGCGCTGTGGGCTACGCCGCAAATATGGGCTCTATGGCTACCGTGTTCAAACCCATGATGGCGGTCATTATCGGCATGTCCCTGGGGCGCATTGTGCGCAGCTGCGTGGGTATTTTCATCGGCAACCTCTGTCTGTCCGTTATCTTTACCGGCATCATCGCCCTGGGCTGGCCCGACAACCTCCAGAACATCTTTCTGGGACTGTTTCTGGTTGGCGTGCTGGGGCTGCCCACCATTCAGCGGACCATCGCCGGCTTTAAGCGCAGGAGCGCCGCCCGAAAGGCCCATACCAATATGCCTTCTGCAACTGGGACAAAAATGTAAGGAGGTACTGTCATGGCTTACAAAATGGATTATGAAAAAATCGCCGCCGCCCTGCAATTTCCCACTGAGGAGATCGTGGACGTGGTCATTGATACCGATGCCTACAATGAAGTGGATGACCAGTATGCAATCGCATGGGCCCTATGCTCTCCTGAACGGATCCATGTAGAGGCGGTATATGCGGCTCCCTACTGTACCCATGCGATTGCCAGGTTGATGACGCAGCCAGGGCAGGAGCCTCCCCGTCTCACCAGAGAGATGATGGGCAGCGGTATCCACTTTGCCGGTACGCCCGCAGAAGGTATGGAGCTGAGCTATCAGGAGATTCTGCGACTTTTCGCATTGATGGGTGTCTCACCTGATGGCAGGGTATTCCGCGGCTCCACCGCTTATATTGAGGACACCCCCGGCCGTCAGCCTGTGGAGAGTGAGGCGGCCCGGGATCTGGTCCGCCGGGCCATGGACCGGCCTGAGGGCAAACGTCTTTATGTTCTGTCCATCGGCGCCATCACCAATGTAGCATCTGCGCTGATGATGGAACCCGCTATTGCCGGCAAAATCACCGTGGTATGGCTGGGCGGACAGCCCCCATACTTTAAGAATGGTATGGAATTCAATCTGGTTCAGGACATGGTCTCCTCTCAGCATATCCTGAACTGCGGCGTACCTTTGGTCCTCATTCCCTGTCAGGGGGTGGCATCCCATCTTTCCGTGACAGCCCCTGAACTGACAGCTCTGCTTATGGGCCGCAGCAAGGTGGGCGACTATCTGGGCCAGAGCGTACTGGATGCGCTGAAGCCCAGTAGTGGCGGGCCGCTTTTCATGAAGGGCTGTACCGGCGGCATGGACGATGTGCCTGTTGAGGTGTGTAAAATGTATCCCACCAAGACCACAGCCCCTTCCCGGATCGTGTGGGATATCGCCACCGTGGGCTATGTAATGAACCCCAATTGGACCACAAGTTCTTTGACTCCTTCGCCCATACTGAATGATGACATGACCTGGGACCATGACAATTCCCGCCACCCCATCCGTTTGTGCTATTACTTAAACCGAAATCCCATTTTCGGAGATTTGTTTGAAAAGCTGGCGAGCGCTGGTAAGTAACGCCAGGACTGACGCATGAGTAAACAGAGTGTGACAGTTTGTGCTGTTTTCACACTTAGGGCACATTCTGTCCGTGATTTGTTTACTCATGCGTTTGTCGTGCAGGGAATACCTGGAGGTCTTGAATCCCTCCATGTGAGATGATATAATCGGTTACAGATGTAAATTGTGGAGCTGGCATAGCTTTTACTCTGCATATATCGGTTCAGTGTAAGAATGGGGGAATTCGTATGAATATAGAGGACATTGCAAAACTGGCTGGGGTCTCTAAGTCTACGGTCTCAAGGGTAATCAACAACAAGGACTCATCAATAACGAAGGAAACACGAGAGAGAGTTTTGCAGGTCGTGAAAGAGTACGGATTCAAACCCTACCACCGGTATATTCAAAACGGAAACTCACCCAGCGGCTACTTAGGGCTAATGGTGCCTGGCAGTACAAAAGATTTCAGTGATTATATTTCGGGTGCGCAGGCAGCCGCTTCCGCCGAGGGATATAGCATGGTACTCTGTTCCTTCCAGGATAGACGAGAGGCGGAAAAACGTTTCGATAATCTGCTTAACCGGGGTGTGGATGGTGTAGCGTTTTATTTGGATCGCAAAATCGATCTTGAGAATGTGTCTGCTGCTTCGGAGAAACTGGCTTGCGCTGCCTCGTCCAATTGCAGCGTCTCATCCGATCAGTGTGTGGCTTACTGCGCATTTTCCAGCGCGGCTCGTATGGCTGTGGAGCACCTGATTGGGTTCGGACATAAGGAGATTGCGCTGCTGGGGTGGAGAGACCACTTTCTTGCCGAGGATCTGATTGCCGGTTACAATGAAGCCCTCTACAAACACCATATCCTTCCGCAGAAAGATACCATTTTTCTCTGTGAAAACGCCAAGCATGTGATGGACTGCGTACGTCAGGTCACCTATGGAACAAGTACTGCATTTCTGTGCCAGGATGCTCAAATTGCTGTATATGTTTACCGGGTGCTGAACCGGCACGGGCTGCGAATTCCCAAGGATTACTCTATTATTGGTGTTTCAGACAGCAGTGTTCCCATGGATATATTTGAGCCCGGTCTCACCATAGTGGATATTCAACTCCGGGAATTAGGGTATGCTGTTATGGAGAGCCTGATCCTGGAGATAGAAGGGAGAGCTAAGTCTGCCAAACCCAAGAGCATACCACCCCGGCTATTGCAGGGCGTCAGTGTGGATTTGCCCCTGAAAAAAAACGGCAGGCGGATCATTGTAGTCGGAAGTATGAATATGGACGTCATTATCCACTTGGCCCACATTCCTACCTCGGGTGAGAGTTTGCATTCTCAGCGTATCTTGAATCTTCCTGGCGGCAAAGGCGCAAATCAGGGGGTAGGCGCCGCAAGACTGGGAGGAAACGCCTATGTCATTGGATGCTTGGGGGGAGATCAGGAAGGCCGTCTGCTGTATAACAGCCTTGTGGAAAATGGTGTCAGCACGGAAGGAGTTCATATCATTCATAAGAAGCCGACTGGTAAGGCGTATATTTTGGTGGCGAAAAATGGCGAAAGTACTATTGTACGGTCCCATGGAGCGAATGATGAGCTAAGACCCGCTTTAATTGAGACCAATATATCCTGCTTTAAGGATGCCCAGTTCTGTCTGATTTCCACAGAGATACCGTGGGAAACTGTGGTATATACCATAGATTTCTGCCACAAGAACGGAATCAAGACGATTGTCAAGCCTACGGTTCAGCGGGTGATTCCGCCTGAGGTTATAAAACAAATATTCTATCTTGTTCCAAACGAGAAAGAATTAGAGGTCCAGGTTAAGGGAATGCAGTCCATTGAGGAAAAGGCGGACATTCTTTATGATGCTGGTGCGAAAAACGTGATTGTAACTTTGGGGGAAAATGGCTGCTATCTGCGTAATTGTGAAATGAAAAAACATTTTTCCGCGGCAAATTTTCACGCAGTGGATACCACTGGCGCCGGAGACGCCTTCATCAGCGCCCTTGCAGTCTATCTAAGTGAGGAGCATGATATTGTCTCTGCCATTCAATTTGCCACCTATGCTGCAGGACTTAGTGTGACCAGAGACGGTGCGCAGCCAGCTTTAACTGACCGCTCAGCGCTGGAAATATACTCTAATGAATACAACGCTTGTTAATCCAGGCGTCCATTCTGCATCATAACGCTTCAGCCCCCACCGACAAAAGTCGGTGGGGGCTGAAGCGTCTGATGAGCGTATTGAGCTCTTCCCAAAAAACGGACAGTAAAACGCAAGAAAAAGCGGAATGAAATAGTAGAGATGATACCTTTGGCCGGCCAGCGCCGGCGGTACGCCATGTCCAGCGCCGCCAGAGTTAACTGGGTATCGATTCGGCCAGAAAATGCGTAACCTTCAATTTTTCTGGTGCACAGGTTCTTCACGATAGCCGGGTACAGCCACCCCTCGCCGGTAGGGATATAGGTGATGCCATCGTGCCAAAAATCGGTGGAGGCGCGGAGTATGGCTCCAATGCAAAAATGGAGCATTTACCCGTTTTGGAGCAGGCCGTGTCAAGAATTGTGCGCAAAAAGGTTTGCCGCTATCTGAATGGAATGCAGTTAGCCATCGAGGCC
>JAAWQM010000055.1 GCA_022800525.1 Oscillospiraceae bacterium | reverse complement strand
GATCCGCAGCCAGATCGGCGTGACCACCTCCGACTACGACAAGGAGAAGCTCCAGGAGCGTCTGGCCAAGATGGCCGGCGGCGTGGCCGTCATCAAGGTAGGCGCTGCCACCGAGACCGAGATGAAGGAGAAGAAGCTGCGCATCGAGGACGCTCTGAACGCCACCAAGGCCGCTGTGGAAGAGGGCATCGTCTCCGGCGGCGGCACGGTGTTCGTCAACGCCATCCCCGCCGTTGAGAAGCTGGTGGAGGAGCTGGAAGGCGACGAGAAGACCGGCGCGCGCATCATCGTCAAGGCTCTGGAGGCCCCCATCCGCCAGATTGCCGCCAACGCGGGCCTGGACGGCTCCGTGGTGCTGGAGAATGTGAAGAAGGCCGACAAGGGCACCGGCTTCGACGCCTACAAGGAGGAGTATGTGGACATGATCTCCGCGGGCATCGTTGATCCCGCCAAGGTCACCCGCTCCGCGCTGGAGAACGCCGCTTCCGTGGCTGCCATGGTGCTGACCACCGAATCCCTGGTAGCCGACAAGCCCGAGCCTCCCGCTCCCGCCCCCGCCGGCGGCGATATGGGTATGGGCGGCATGTATTAAGAGACCGCTGAAGGACTGACATGCTGATAGTTCCGGGTCATAAGCGCTGGAGATTTGTTTTCCTTGCGCTGGGTTCCATGGAGCTTACACCCGGTTTTCAAACCTTGACTGCATCCGGCAGCCTGTCCTGACCTGATATGACCCAGCGCTCACAGTCGATTGTGGGCGCTGGGTTTTTGCATAGAGGATGCACAGGAAGGGGCAACCTTTCAATGAATCACATATAAAACAGGAAAATCAATTTTTCGTTTTGCAAATTTCAGGACGAAAAAATCAATTTGTAGGGGCGGATAGTATGCCCCCTACAAATTGATTTCCCTATATAAAAATATGGGGGCTTTACTTTTGGATGGAATGCAGTATAATGAGGTGGGAGGAGGCGATATTGTGGCTAGCGTTTTTGATGTGGCAAGATATGTGCTGAACCACGCGGGAGCGATGACGACAATGAAACTGCAAAAGCTGGCGTACTACTGTCAGGCATGGTCGCTTGTGTGGGATGGTATGCCCTTGTTTGACGAAGATTTTCAGGCGTGGGCGAACGGCCCGGTCTGTCCGGAGCTGTTTGCGACCCATAAGGGCCGCTTCTGGCTCGGTGAGGACTACTATGACGATAACAGGCCGTACCCCTTTACCCGGACTCAGGAGGAAACCATGAATGCGGTGCTTGAGGGATATGCAGACAAGGAACCTCAATGGCTGAGCGAGCTGACGCATAAAGAACGTCCATGGCGTGAAACCCGGCGTGGCGTAGCCCCCGGGGAATCTTGCGAGTCGGTAATCCCCAAAGAGCTGATGCAGGAATATTATGGGGGGCTGGAAGATGCCGAAGAAGGTTAAAGCCGGGGCCAAGCCCAAAAGCGAGAAACAGGTTAAAATTGTGGAACAAGTGAGCCTCTATACACGCACCTCCAGGAAAAGGCCGGTACTCACCGAACAGTGTGAGTATCGGCCTTTCAATGCTTACCGGTCCCGACTTTTTCATACCCTATTTCACCAGAGTAATCTGCGCCGCCATCCAGCGGCCGTCCACCCGCTCCATTTTCATGTTCAGGAAGCTGTAGCCGGACTCCAGGTCCGTGCTGTGCTTCACCAGAATTCTGCCGGTCAGATTCTCCGCCAGGGGGTCTGTCCAGGCGTAGCTGCAATCGATGCTGGCTACGCTGACACAGCCGGACACGTCCTCCTTATAGCTGTAGGCCGCCGCGCCCGGGACTAGCAGGTCCCCCACGCCGGAGAAGTCTCCGGTAAACACGGCCTCCGTCAGCCGCTCGCCGGCGTCCCGCAGCTCCGCCAGCCAGACGCTTGTCAGCCCGCAGACGCCCTCCGGCATGAATGTGCGCATCATGTCCGCAAACCGGGCGCCGTGGCCCTCCGCAGCCTCCGTATAGTAGCTGGAGGACAGGACGAACGCGCCCCCTTCCCCATCCGGCTGGACCCACACCTCCCGCTGGGCGGCGTTCCATCCGGCGCCGCTGCTGGCGAAGAGGTACTTCTGTCCCTCCTGGACGTCAAACCAGCCGTTGGGCGGGCCGGGCAGCTCCGCTATTTCCGCGTACAGCCCCGTCAGGCCGGTCCTGACCTGCTCCAGCGCCCCGTCAACCGTGACGCCCGCCATGTGGGAGATCTCCAGGCCGCACTCCGGCAGCGACGCGCCGGGGACGTCCGGCTCCTGGCGGGGACGGATGATATAGACGCCGTCCTGCTCATAGCTGTCGTATATCTCCCGGTTGGTGCAGATGCGGAAGCTGGACTCCGGCTCCCTCGGCGCGGCGCGGACTTGCAGATAGTGGGCTTCCCCCTCCTCCACGGGCCAGGACGCCGTCCAGGGCCGGTCTGCGCTCCTGTCGGGCGCGGCTGGACCCGGCAGCATCGCGCGGACCGCCAGTACTGCCAGGAGACAGGCCGCCAGCCCGATTCCCCAGCCCAGCCAGGGACGCCGCCTTATCCTCCTCTCGCTGCGCTCCAGCAGCGGCTCGTCCACGCCGCCGATGGCGTCAAATAGCCGTTCTTCTCCGCTCATGGGATCAATTCCTCCTTTTCCAGATAGGCTCTCAGCTTCTGCCGGGTACGGAACAGGCTGGTTTTCACCGTGTTGACCTTCAGCCCGTACCGTACGGCGATTTCCTCCAGGGCCTCGGCGTACCAGTACCGGCGGAGGAAAACGCTGCACGCCTGCTCCGACAGGGTATGCAGGAAGGCGTTCACCGCCCGCTCCAGCTCCCTGGCCTCCGCCGCCTCCTCCGTTCCATGGGCGGCGGGCAGGCACTCCGCCAGCTCCTCCAGGGCCTCCAGGCAGACCCCGCCGCCCCGTTTCCGGGCGTTCCTGGCCCGCGCCCGGTCGCAGGCCAGCTCCCGGGTGATTTTCCCAAGGAACAGCCGCAGGCAGCCGGGCCGGTGAGGCGGCATGGCGTTCCAGGAGCGCAGCCAGGTATCGCTGACGCACTCCTCCGCGTCCTGGCGGTCCGCCAGGATGCCCGCGGCGATGTGGAGGCAGTATCCGCCGTATTTGGACTGCGCCGCCCGCAGGGCTTCCTCGTCCCTGCGCCAGTACAGCTCCACGATTTCGTGGTCTTCCATGGAATGCTCCTCCTTTCTCTGCTGCCATACCCATATAGCCGTAAAATGGACAGGGAGGGTTCCCGGCAAGGGAAAAAAACAACAGACCCCCGCGTCCCCAGCCGCAGGCCGGGACGCGGGGGTCTGAATCATTTATGATATTTCCCGCCCTCGCGGATCTGGAAGCTGCGGTACAGCTGCTCCAGCAGCATCACCCGGGCCAGATGGTGGGGGAAGGTCATGGGCGACATGCTCAGCCGCAGCCACGCCTGGGCTTTGACAGAGGGATGGAGCCCATAGGACCCGCCGATGACGAAGGCCAGCCCCTTTTCCCCTGCCCCGGCCTGACGCTCCAGCAGCGCGGCCAGCTCCTCGCTGGAGCGCAGCTCGCCTTCGACGCACAGCGCCGCCAGGGCCGCGCCGTTGGGCAGCCGGGCGCGGACGGCCTCCGCCTCCTTCGCCAGCGCGCGTTCGATCTCTGCCGGGGCGGGGTTCTCGGGCAGGCGCTGCTCCGGCAGCTCTATGATTTCCAGCCTGCAATAGCGGCCCAGCCGTTTGACATACTCCGATACCGCGCTTATGTAGAATTTTTCCTTCAGCCTGCCTACGCAGATGACGGTTACTCGCTGCATCCTGCGGCCTCCAGCGTCAGCGTCTCGCTCACGGCGTCCTTGGGGGCGGCGGCGAGGCGCACGGTGAGTCCGGCCTCCGCCAGGGCGCGGCCCACGGTATCCAGAGCTCTCCGGGGGGTGTTGTTCTCGTCGCTGAGGTGGGCCAGCAGCACCGCTCGGGTCCCCGCCCGGACGCTCGCCACGGCGTAGGCGGCGGCCGCGTCGTTGCTGAGATGGCCCTGGGGCCCCAGGACACGCTTTTTCAGGGAAAAGGGGTACGGCCCCGCCAGCAGCATGTCCACATCGTGGTTGCTCTCCAGCACCAGGAGATCCGCCCCCAGCAGATGCTCCCCCGTTTCCTGCGGAATATAACCGGAGTCGGTGAGATATCCCACCCGGCCCTCCGGGGTGTGGAAATGGCAGGCGGCGCTGTCCCGGCAGTCGTGGCTGGTGGGCAAAATGTCCATGTCCGCCCCGCCCAGGGAGACCCGCTCCCCCAGCTCCACAGGCCGCAGCAGCGGCTCAATCCCCGCCAGCCGGTAAGCGAGCTGCCGGGACACGGCGGGGGTGCAGAAGATGGGGGTGCGGTATTTCTTGATGTAGGTCGCCAGTCCGCCGGTGTGGTCGCCGTGCTCGTGGGTGATAAACACGCCGGCCAGCCGGTCCGGGGTCAGGCCCAGGGCCGCCAGGGACTGGCAGAGCCTGCGGCAGGAGACGCCCATGTCAATAAGCAGGTGGGTCTCCCCGCAGGAGAACAGGGCGGCGTTGCCGGAGGAGCCGCTGGCGAAGGTGCGGATGGTGGTCATGGTATGTACCTCTTGTGCGTGTCAGCGCAGGACGGCGTTCCGGAAGTCGTACAGGATGTCCGCGTTGAGATAGCTGATGCCATTCCTGGAGCGGACGACCCGGTAGGTCGAGATTCCGGCCAGGGTCATGAGGATGAACAGCCGTTCCGCCGTCTCCACCTGGGGCTTCAGCGCCGTCAGGCTGTGGTCCCCCTTGGTCAGCTCCAGGGAGGTGATCGTACAGGCGGTGCCCGGCAGCACGGCGTCCAGCTTCGGCAGGTCCCGGCAGATGTCCAGGAGCTGCCGCTGGTGGGCCTTGGCGCGGCTGTTGCTGAAATAGAAGGTTTCGGACTGGGTAAAGGTGGTCTGGCCCCGGTAGACCATCAGGTCGCCCTGGGGCAGGAGGCTCTGCTGCGCATAGGTATCGGCGGAGCAGGCCCGGAGGATGGGGTCAATCCGGTTCCGGAAGAGCAGATATTTGCTGCGGGTCATCATGGCACAGGATACCTTTCAATATTGGTTATGGCAATCATCCGAATACACGATTCATAGACAGCAAGGAACCACCCCCGAAAACATCCATGTCTCCGAGGATGGCGCAAAACCTTTCTTCACCCCACATTGCTGATCAGCGGCTCCTCCTCCGGCGCCTCGACGGCCCTGATCCTGCCGCCCACGCCCCGGATTTTGCCGATGACGTCCTCATAGCCCCGCTCGATATACTGCACGTTGGTGATCTCGCTGATGCCGTGGGCCGCCAGAGCGGCGATAAGCATGGCCGCCCCCGCCCGCAGGTCGCAGGCCTCCAGCTGGGCCCCCGTCAGACGCTCCACGCCCTCAATGATGGCGAGGTTGCCGTCCACCTGAATCTGCGCGCCCATGCGCTTGAATTCGTCGGTATAACGGAACCGGGTGTTCCACACACTGTCAGTAATGACGCTGGTTCCGTGGGCCAGACACAGGGCCACCGCCACCTGGGGCTGCATATCCGTGGGGAAGCCGGGGTAGGGCATGGTCTTGATGTTGGTCCGGGCCAGAGGGCCGATGCGGCTGACCAGCAGGCTGTCGTCCACCTCCTGGACCTCCACGCCCATCTCCACCATCTTGGCGGTGATGCAGTCCATATGCTTGGGGATGATGTTGCACAGGCGCACCTCGCCGCCGCAGGCCGCCACGGCGGCCATATAGGTCCCCGCCTCGATCTGGTCGGGGATGATGGAGTAGCTGCCGCCCCGCAGGCGGTCCACGCCCCTCACCTTGATGACGTCGGTGCCCGCGCCCATGATGTTGGCCCCCATGGAGTTGAGGAAGTTGGCCACGTCCACGATATGGGGCTCCTTGGCGGCGTTCTCAATGACGGTCATGCCCTTGGCCATTGCGGCGGCCAGCATGATGTTGATGGTAGCCCCTACGGAGACCTTGTCCAGAAAGATATTGGCTCCCTTGACCCGGCCTCCGGCGGCCTCGGCCATGACAAAGCCGCCCTGGGTGTCCACCTGGGCGCCCAGGGCCCGGAAGCCCTTGAGATGCTGGTCGATGGGACGGGTGCTGCCGAAATCGCAGCCGCCTGGCAGGGCCACGTCCGCCAGACCGAACCGGCCCAGCAGCGCGCCCAGCATGTAGTAGGAGGCGCGGCAGCGGCGGGCGGACTCGTAGGGGACCCGGCCGTTGCGGAGGGCGGAGCTGTCGATCTCCACCGTATGGTGATTTACATAACGCACCTTCGCGCCCAGATCCTGCAAGACCCCCAGCAGAATGGTCACATCGCTGATCCGGGGCATGTTTTCAATGCGGCATACGCCGTTCACCATAAGAGCGGCGGGAATGATCGCAACGGCGGCGTTCTTCGCGCCGCTGATCTGAATATCACCGAACAAGGGCCTGCCGCCCTCAACAATATACTTGGTCAAAGGATTGCACCTCTTTGTAAATATCAAAATCAGAATTTATTAAGTACCGGCCTGGGCGGTGGGAAAAATTCCCTATGGAGGTCCGCGAAACAGGACCCACGTACAGTTTACCCAAGGCAGAAAAGTTCATACCGGGGCCGCTCATTTTTCTTTGCCTCATATGGAGGCGCAATGAGAGACGATAACTAGTATAACAGGTTTTGCCATAAAAGCAATGGGCAAAAGCCAAATAAATTCATAAAATTTTAATATTATAGACGTGCGTTTTGGGAAAAGGGATAAAAAAAGGCGGGCCGGCGGGAAGAGATCCGCCGCCCGGGGCCCGGAGGCCAAAAAAAGAAAGCGGGGGCTGAGACCCCCGCATCCGGAAAAAGAAGGGCCGCTTCCGCCTGGCGGACACGGGCCGCAATGGGCCTCCGGCCAGTCCGGGAGCGGCTGCGTCCGCTGTCTATGCTCCAATCTGCTCCAGCCGGTCCGATTCGTCCGCCGCCTGAATGTAGTGCTCTTCCGCCTCCCGCAAGGCCGTCAACAACAGATCTCCCGCCTTACGCACGATGGGGTCGCCGGGAGCGTAGTGCTCCAGCAGGGAGATCGCCCGATCAACCTGCCCGACAAGGCTCGCGTACTCTTTTTGATAATCCATTGAATGTTCCTCCGTGGACCGCCCTGCGGAACAGGGCGGGGATTGGCGAGGGGGCAGCCGGACCGACCGCGAAAATCCTCAGATACTGGGGAACGGTGGGGGCGGCTGTCACTCTCTGTCGCCTAGTATAGCGACTGGTGTTCACATATTTTGCCGTAATTTGTCGAATGGAAAAAATTTTCTTTTTCGTCAAACACTACTTGCGGGATACCCCCCCTGGTAGTATAATACCATATGTTGTGTTTTTCAGGAAAAACGAGGTCTTGCTGCCAATTTCAGGGAGATTTGTCGCATTTTGGGACGCTGTCCGCCGGTGGCGGACAGCGGTGGAAGGATGCTGCCCGGCGGCGACCTGCATGAAAGGGAAGAGGGCTTTTTCGGCCTTGCCGCGTCCAGGGCGGAGGGATACTGTGGAAAAATGGGCGCGGACGCTGCGCTGTCCGGTCATACGGGCGGACGGAACCCGGCCTGTTGAGGAAAATATAGGATTGATTCTGCCGGCAATCGTGAAGGATCCCGGACAGCGGGCCGCTGAGGGCGCCGGCCCGTCTCCCGGTTGCCATCAACGCTGATTTCGCAATAAATAAAGACACAGGAGGTCCAAGGCATGGGAAAGGACAAAACAAAAAACAAACTGGGCGCGAGAGTCTGGGCGGCGCTGCTGGCCTTCGGCCTGATCGGCCAGATCGCGTGGGTGGTGGAGAACATGTACTTCAACGTGTTCCTCTACAACACCATCACCGGCGACACCAGGGCCATCGCCGCCATGGTCTCCGCCAGCGCGGTGGTGGCGGCGGCGGCGACCCTGGCGGTGGGCGCGCTGTCGGACAAGCTGGGGGTGCGCAAGAAGATCATCGTAGTGGGCTACCTGCTGTGGGGCGTCAGCGTCATGGCCTTCGCCCTGGTGCGGGTCAGCGGGCTGGAGGTCCTGGTGGGGCCCGCCAGGGCGGTGCGGGCGGCGGCGGTCATGGTCATCGTGCTGGATTGCGTGATGACCTTCTTCGGCAGCAGCGCCAACGACGCGGCCTTCAACGCCTGGGTCACGGACGTGACCAGCGATGGCAACCGGGGCCGGGTGGAGGCGGCGCTGGCTGTCATGCCGCTGGCGGCCATGCTGGTGGTGTTCGGGGCCCTGGACGGCCTCACCACCTCCGGGAACTGGACGGCGTTCTTCCTGATTGTGGGCGCGCTGACCATGCTGGGCGGCGGCCTGGGGCATCTGCTCATCCAGGAGCCCAAGGACCTCAAGCCCTCCAAGGGAAACTATCTGGGAAATATTCTCTACGGCCTGCGGCCCGGGGTCATCTGGGCCAACCCGGCGCTGTACCTGTCCCTGCTGGCCCTGGCGGTCTACGCCGCCAGCCAGCAGGTGTATATGCCCTACCTTATTATCTATATCCAGCGCTACCTGGGTGTGGACAGCTATGCCCTCATTCTGGGGGCGGTGCTCATCGCCGCCAGCGTTGTCAGCGTGGCCTTCGGCAGGGTCATCGACCGGCGGGGGAAGCTGCAGGTCGCCGTCCCCGCCGCCATAGCGGCCTTCGCGGGACTCATCTGCATGTTCTTCGTACGGAGCACATGGCTGGTGATTCTGGCGGGGACGCTGATGCTGGGAGCCAGCATGGTCCTGTCCGCCTGTCTCCAGGGTCTCATCCGGGATCACACGCCCCAGGCCAAGGCCGGACAGTTTCAGGGCATCCGCATCCTGTTCCAGGTGCTGCTGCCTATGGTGACGGGGCCGTATATCGGCGCGGCGGTCATCGGCCACAGCGGCCAGACCTACGAGGAGCTGGGCATGGTGAAGGAGGTCCCCACGCCGGAAATCTTCATCGCCTCCGCGCTGGCGCTGCTGCTCATTGCCGTCCCCCTTGCCCTGCTGTGGAGGCGGGAGCCGAAGCGCACCCTGTCCAGACGGGTCCTGCGGCCCATGCTGACCGCCTGGGGAGAGAAGCTGGACCGGGACGCCCCTCTGCCGGAATATCCCCGCCCCCAGCTGCGGCGGGACAGCTTCCTCAACCTCAATGGCCGCTGGCAGTACGCCATCCGGCCCATCAGAGAGGGCCAGCCCGCCGCCTTTGACGGCGAAATCATCGTGCCCTACTCCCCGGAGAGCCTGCTCAGCGGGGTCCGGCGGCCGGTCCTGCCGGAGGACCGGCTGTGGTACAAACGGACATTTGTCCTGCCGGAGGGCTTCCGGAAGGACCGGACGCTGCTGCATTTCGGGGCGGTGGACCAGTCCTGCGAGGTGCTGCTCAACGGCGGGATTGTGGGCGGCCACGAGGGGGGCTATCTGCCCTTTACCTGCGACGTTACGGACGCGCTGCTGGAGGGTGAAAATACCCTGGTGGTCTCCGTTACCGACACAACCTCCCGCTCCCGCCACGCCTACGGCAAGCAGAGCTTCGCCCCCGGCGGCATCTGGTACATGCCTCAGAGCGGCATCTGGCAGACGGTGTGGCTGGAGTCCGTGCCGGAGAACTTCGTGGAGAAGCTGACCATCACCCCACAGTACGACGACGGGCAGGCCCGGTTCGTCCTCCAGGCCAAAGACCCGGAGGGGGCAAACATCGTCGTCCGCAAGGAGGGCGTAGTCATCGCTGAGGACTGGTACGATGCGGAAAAGGGCTGCGCGGAGCTGACCATCCCGGCGGAGCATTTCCGCCCCTGGAGCCCGGAGGACCCGTTCCTGTACGATGTGGCGGTGACGCTGAACGGCGGGGACAGGATTGAGAGTTACTTCGCCATGCGCAAGTTCGGCGTGACCGCGGTGAACAAGCGGAAGGTTCTGTCCCTCAATGACAAGCCCATCTTCATGACCGGCGTGCTGGACCAGGGCTACTGGAGCGACGGCCTCTACACCCCGCCCTCCGATGAGGCCATGGTTTACGACATCCAGACCATGAAGGACTGCGGCTTCAACATGCTGCGCAAGCACATCAAAATCGAGCCCCTGCGGTGGTATTACCACTGCGACCGGCTGGGGATGCTGGTGTGGCAGGACATGGTCAGCGGCGGCAGCCGTATCGACCCGCTGGTGGTGCAGGTCCTGCCCTTCATCGGCTGCCACCTCCGGGACGACCGCTACCACCGCTTCGGACGGGAGGATCCCGCCAGCCGTGAACAATTTCTCCAGGACCTCCGCAGGACGGTGGACCACCTTTACAACGTGCCGTCCCTGGCGGTGTGGGTGCCCTTCAACGAGGGCTGGGGGCAGTTCGACAGCCTGCGCGCCGCCCAGCTCATCTGGGACCTGGACCCCACCCGGCTGGTGGACCACGCCTCCGGCTGGCACGACCAGGGCGGCGGCGACTTCAAGAGCCGTCACGTCTACTTCCGCCCTGTGCGGCTCAAACACGACAAATCCCGGGTGCTGGCCCTCAGCGAGTTTGGCGGGTACAGCCTGCCCTCCCCAGGGCATGTGGGCAGTGAAAAGCCCTTCGGCTACCGGATGTACCAGGACCAACGGGCGTTCATGGACGCCTTCGTGAAGCTGTACGAGTCTGAGGTCATCCCCTGCATGGAGAAGCAGGGCCTCTCCGCCGCCGTGTATACCCAGGTCAGCGACGTGGAGGACGAGATCAACGGTCTGCTGACCTATGACCGGAAGGTCTGCAAGGCGGACCCGGCGCGGATCAGGGCCGTCAATGAGAAATTGAAATTTCCTGTGTAAAGCGCCTGCGCCCCTATGCGAAAATCCACTGCACCAGCGCCAGCAGCACCACCCCGGGCACGCCCAGCACCCCCGCGACGGCGGCGTTGAACAGATTGAACCCCAGATGGACGCCGGTATGTACGGCGGTGAGGTTGACGGCCAGCAGGGCGCCCAGGCCCAGGACGGCGTTGACCGCCGCCTGGACCCCGCCGTCCAGCCCGCTCCTGACGGTAAAGGCCGTCAGGACCACCGCCGTGAGAATCAGCAGCGCCACCGGCATCATACCTGCCTGCCTCCGACCCGCACCGCCGCGGCGCTGACGGCGGTGGCGGCGCAGACCTCCAACTCCTTGATCTGCCGCAGAAGATAGTTCATCCGGGCCTGGAGCGAGCGGATTTCAAAGATGCAGGCCTCCGTCAGCTCCGGATCGCTGGTGTAGTCGAAGGCTGTGTAGGCGTGGTCCAGGGCGGTCTGGGTCTCGTGCAGGCTTGTCTTCAATTCCAGAAGGGCAGGGGCGTCGGCGCTCCGGGAGCGCATGGGGGAAATACGTTTCATGGAAGATCCCTCCTTGGTTTCCAATGTATGTCCATTCTGGACAAATATTCCTGATTTTATAAGGGGCGGACAGGATTCTTTTGCGGGGCCTCCGGACGGCGTATCCGGAGGCCCCGCTGTGTCAGCGGCGTCAGTGGGCTTCCCGGCCCGCTCGTACAGCTTTGCCAAAAGTTTCAAAGCCAGAGAGGCTAATGGCGGCGCGTATGTAACATTTTTATTACTTCCGAACCGAAAGGCCGGAACTAATCATGCATCATACAGCCGCAGATATGCAGATTGCATGGGCCGAATGTTTCCGTGAACTGGTGAGGCTGGGCTATACATTGGATTATGTCAGACCTGTTATGGAGCGCTATGCAAAGAAATGGATTGATAGACGCTATTGCGAAATTTGTGCCCCAATTATAAAAACCTGATATCGCTTTGGTCTACGGCACACCAGCGGTTTTTGCCGCCTGCGCCGGACTTTCCCGCTCCAACATCGTGATCTGCTCCTGCCGCGATCTGGCGGAATAAGCAAAAGTTGACAAGTCCTCCGGCCTGCGGTTGCATCTTTTACATTCTTGTGCTATCATTTGACGAAGGGACTGTCATGGAGGATACCTGCTCATTCCGGATCGCTGCCGTATCGCCTGACCCCGCCCCCACACAGCCGGATAACAGTGGAGAAACGCTATGATAACATTCATCAACCAATCCGCGGACCCATATTACAATTTAGCCTTTGAGGAATACATATTCCGCACCGTCCGGGAGGAGGACGTGTTCCTGGTGTGGCAGAACAGCCCCTGCGTGGTGGCGGGCAGCGGACAGAACCTGTGCCGGGAAGTCCGTCCCGCCCTGCTGCGGCGGCTGGGAATCCCGATGCTGCGGCGCGTCAGCGGCGGCGGGACCGTATACCACGACCTGGGGAACGTGAACTACAGCCTCATCACCGCCCAGGAGGGGCCGACGGACTATGAAAAAAGCCTAGCTCCCATCGTGGCCGCGCTGAACCGGACAGGCGTCCCGGCGTCCCGGCGGGGCGTGTGCGACCTGGCTGTCGGGGAGAAGAAAATCTCCGGCAGCGCCCAGCGTTCGGCGGACGGACGGCTGCTGCACCACGGGACGCTGCTCTTTGAAACGGACCTGGACATGCTGGAGCGGATCACGTCCCGGGGAAAGAACGCGTTTGTCCGGAGCAAGGGCACGCCCTCCGCGGTCAGCGCCGTGACCAACATCCAGCCCCATCTGGCGCGGGACATGACGCTGGAGGACTTCAAAACCCGGCTGCTGGCGGAGCTGGTCCCAGCGGAAAAGGACCGTTTGACGCTGACGGAGGCGCAGGAAGCGGAGGTCCGCCGCCTGCGGGATGAGAAGTACCATAGCTGGGAGTGGACGTGGGGCAAGACGCCCGGATTCACCTTTGATCGGGAGGGCGTCTTTGCCGGAGAGCATTTTCGGGCGCGGTATCAGGCCAGGAGGGGCGTCCTGTCGGACGGGGAGATTGTCAGCCCGGTGATCGACGGCGAACAGGCCGCCGCACTGCTTGGCGGGGCGCGGCTGGACCCGGAGGTGTTCGCGGAAATCTGCCGGACCCTGGCCGGAGACCGGGCGGAGGAGCTGCTGGAGCTGCTGCTGTAACGGGCAAAACGGCGTACCCCAAGGGCCGAACCATCCAGTGTAGGGGCGGATAATATCCACCTCTGCAAAGATTCATCAGATAACGAAAAAATTGAGGAGAAAACGACATGGAAAAGCAAATTGCGATGCCGAAGCTGCGGGAGGAAATGACGAAGGGCGTATTATGCGCGTGGCTGAAGGAGGAGGGCGAGACCGTGGAAGCGGGGGAGCCTCTCTACGAGATCGAGACGGACAAGGTGGTCAACCAGATCGAGGCCACGGAGCGGGGCGTATTGAAGCGCCAGCTCCTGGAGGAGGGCGACGAGGCGGCTCCGGGCGCGCCGGTGGCCATCCTGGAAACGGAGTGAGCGGCATGGAGAGGAAACCGGAATGGCTGCGGGTGCGGTACAACCAGGAGGCTGTGGACGAGGTAGCCGCGCTGATGAAGGAGCTGAAGCTGAACACCGTGTGCAAGGAGGCCAGCTGCCCCAATCTGGGGGAGTGCTACCGCAAGCACACCGCCACCTTCATGATCTTAGGCAGCGAGTGTACCCGCAACTGCCGCTTCTGCAACGTGACCCCCGGCCATCCCCTGCCGCCGGACCCTGACGAGCCGGAGAATGTAGCCGCCGCCGCGAAGAAGCTGGGCCTGCGGCACGTGGTGCTGACCTGCCCCACCCGGGACGACCTGCCGGACGGCGGCGCGGCGCAGTTCGCGCGGACTGTGGAGGCCATCCGGGCGGCCTGCCCGGGGACCACGGCGGAAACGCTGATCTCCGATATGAAAATGAATACGGACGCGCTGGACGTGGTCATCGCGGCCCGCCCGGAGGTGCTGAACCATAACGTGGAGACGGTGGAGGAGCTGCAAAAGGCCGTGCGGCCCCAGGCGGACTACCGGCGGAGCCTGTCCGTTTTGCGCTACTGCAAGGAGAAGGCCCCGGAGATGCTGACCAAGACCGGCTTCATGGTTGGCCTGGGGGAGACGGAGGAGCAGATCAGCCGCCTCATGGACGACGTGCTGGCGGTGGGGTGCGACATCCTGACCATCGGGCAGTATTTGCAGCCGTCCAAGGAACACTATCCCCTGGCCCGCTACGCCACGCCGGAGGATTTTGCCCGGTATAAGGACATGGCGCTGAAGAAGGGCTTCCGGTATGTGGCGTCCGCGCCGCTGGCGAGAAGCTCCTACCGGGCCTGGGAGGCCCTGGAGGGCGTGCAATGATCTATGTGGAAACTGGGTCCACGGACGTGTGTTTCAACTTCGGGTTGGAGTACTACCTGACCGTGGAGAAGCCGCTGCCGGACACCGTGTTCCTCTTCTGGCGGACCACGCCCACGCTGATGGTGGGACGGTATCAGAACGTGCTGGAGGAGATCGACAAGGCTTACGCCGGCGCCCACGGCATCCGGGTGGTGCGCCGTATGAGCGGCGGCGGGACCATCTACACTGACCTGGGCGGCTGGCAGTTCACCTTCATTGAGCCGGACGCCGGGGAGGAAATCCAATTCCAGAAGTACATCGCGCCCATCATTGACGCGCTGGGAGAGGTAGGCGTAACCGCCGCCTTCAACGGGCGCAACGACCTGACAATCGGCGGCAGGAAAATTTCCGGCAACGCCCAGTACCGCCTGGGAGGCCGGGTGGTCCACCACGGCTCCCTGCTGTTCGACACGGACCTGGAGGAAATGACTGCCGCCACCACCGTGGACCGGTACAAGATCGAGTCCAAGAGCATCAAGTCCGTCCGGGAGCGGGTGACGAACATTGCGGAGCACCTGCCCGGGCCGATGGACGCGGAGGCGTTCAAGGAGAAGGTGGTCCGGCATATCCTGGGGCCGTCAGGGACGGTTTATGAGCTGACGGAGGCTGACCGGGCCAGGGCGGCGGAGATCGGCCGGGAGCGGTTCGCCAGCTGGGAGAGCGCCTACGCCCAGGGGCCGGGGTTCAACATCCAGCGGGAGGGCCGTTTCCCCGGCGGGACCATGCGCTTCTCCCTGGAGGTGAAAAAGGGCGTCATCCAGGCGGCGGCGGTGTCGGGGGATTTCTTCGCCACCCTGGACGGCGAGGCCATCGCCCAGGCCATTACCGGATGCCGCTATGAGCGCGGCGCGGTCAGGGAGGCTCTGGAGCGGGCCGGAATTGAGGGCGCAGTGTACCGCGTCACCGCCGGAGAAATGGCGGAGGCTATTGCGGATTAGGAAACAGTAATAATTGTTTACAAATTTCGGAACATGTGTTACCAGAATTTTGTAAATGATACAACATCACATATTCGCCACCAGAGGGGCCGAAAATCAGGTGGACATTCGGGTTATGCAGCGTTTTCTTGGACACGCCAACATTCAAGAGACAGCAAGCACCTATACCCATGTGCTGGGCGACCTCAGACGGGATGAAATACAAAAGCTGGCGAGCGTGATAGCCTATTGAGAGAAAATCACCAATAGGGGTAAAATAGGGGTAAAACGCCAAAGGGGGTTGCCGCTCTATAACGGCAACCCCCAGTCATTCCAAGGTTTCAGTGATGAAATTTTGTCTTACACATTAAACCGGAACAGGATGATGTCCCCGTCCTTGACGACGTACTCCTTGCCCTCGGAGCGGATCATGCCCTTCTCCCGGGCCGTCGCCATGGAGCCTGCGGACATGAGGTCCTCATAGGCGATGACCTCCGCCCGGATGAAGCCCCGCTCAAAGTCGGAGTGGATCTTGCCCGCCGCCTGGGGGGCCTTGGTGCCGTTGGTGATGGTCCAGGCACGGCACTCGTCCTCGCCGCTGGTCAGGTAGGAGATCAGCCCCAGCAGGGTATAGCTGGCCTTCACCAGCCGGTCCAGGCCGCTCTCGCTGACCCCCAGGTCCTCCAGGAACATGGCCTTCTCCTCACCGTCCAGCTCGGCAATCTCCGCCTCCAGCTTGGCGCACACGGGGATGACCTGCGCCCCCTCCGCTGCGGCCCGCTGGGCCACCTGCTGATAATAGGCGGTTTCCTCCGGGTTGGCGAAGCCGTCCTCGTCCAGGTTGGCGGCGTAGATGACGGGCTTGAGGGTCAAAAGGTCGCTGGTGGCGATGACAGCCCTGGTGTCGTCGTCGCAGTCATAGCCCCGGGCGGCGTTGCCGTCGTTGAGCCACGCCAGCAGCCCCTGGAAGATTTCCACCTCCCGCAGGAACTTCTTGTCGCCCTTGGCGGCCTTCTGGGCCTTGTCGATCCGGCGCTCCACCATCTCCACATCGGCCATGACCAGCTCCAAGTCGATGATCTCAATGTCCCGGATCGGGTCCGCGCCGCCCTCCACGTGGATGACGTTCTCGTCGTCAAAGCAGCGCACAACATGGACGATGGCGTCAGTCATGCGGATGTTGGAGAGGAACTTGTTGCCCAGGCCCTCGCCCTTGGACGCGCCCTTCACCAGCCCGGCAATGTCCACGAACTCAATGACGGCGGGCGTGGTCTTTTTCGGGTGATACATCTCGCTGAGCTTGTCCAGCCGGGAGTCCGGAACAGCTACCATGCCCACATTGGGGTCAATGGTACAAAAGGGATAGTTGGCGCTCTCCGCGCCAGCGTTGGTGATAGCGTTGAAGAGGGTGGACTTACCCACGTTGGGCAGACCGACGATTCCTAATTTCATATTGCTTTTCGTCTCCTTAAAAAGTCTTGGTTTATCAATGGTTTTCGGGTTATGTTCCTTTAGATCTTCACCATTACTGTAC
>JAAWQM010000005.1 GCA_022800525.1 Oscillospiraceae bacterium | reverse complement strand
GTTCGAGGCCGCCAGCACCAACCTCATCATCGGCACCGACGACGGCTCCTACGGCAAGAAGGCCCTGGTCACCGACCTGCTCAAGGAGCAGATTGAGGCGGGTGCGAAGTATGACAAGGTCATCGCCATCGGCCCGGTCATTATGATGAAATTCGTCTGTATGCTCACCAAGGAGTACGGTATTCCCACCGTGGTCAGCATGAACCCTATCATGATCGACGGCACCGGCATGTGCGGCGGCTGCCGCCTCACCGTGGGCGGCGAGACCAAGTTCGCCTGCGTGGACGGCCCTGAGTTCGACGGCCATCTGGTGGATTTTGACGAGTCCATGGCCCGCGGCGCCATGTACCGCGACTTTGAGTTGCACGCCCGGGAAGAGACGTGCAATCTGTTCAAGCAGGAAGTCAAGTAAAGAATTTGTCCAATCGCTGAAAAGGATAGCGTGAGAAGTTCCGGTATCTGCTTTGCACCCACTGGAACCCTGCACAGTTTTGCGCCTGCCGGGGCCCTGCACACCCATATCGGTATGGGTTCCCGGAAGAAGGCCGACTTCCCGATGACCGACAAGCAGTTCGATACAATATTAAGGATGGTCGCCATGATCCTGGACGGCTGCAAGGACCTGGACGAAGCGAAGGGAAAACTTGCGTCGCTTCGGGAGGAGAAGCGCGACATATCTGTGGAAGAGGTAAAGTAATATGGCAAATATGCGTCCGGATAAGAACCCCATGCCTCACCAGGACCCCGTGGTCCGGTCCGGCAACTTTGAAGAGGTGGCCCTGGGCTACACCAGGGAGCAGGCCATCGACGAGGCACAGCGCTGCCTCCACTGCAAGAATATGCCCTGTGTTTCCGGCTGCCCGGTGAAGATCCATATCCCGGAGTTCATCGCAAAGGTCGCTGAGGGCGATTTCGAGGCCGCTTATCAGATCATCGCCCAGGACAGCGCCCTGCCCGCCGTGTGCGGCCGCGTCTGCCCCCAGGAGACCCAGTGCGAGTCCAAGTGCGTACGCGGCATCAAGGCCGAGAGCGTGGGCATTGGCCGCCTGGAGCGTTTCGTGGCTGACTGGCACAACGCAAATTCCACCGAGAAACCGGTCCGGCCCGCCTCCAACGGCCATAAGGTGGCCGTCATCGGCTCCGGACCCTCCGGCCTGACCTGCGCGGGCGACCTGGCCCGGAAGGGCTACGAGGTCACGGTGTACGAAGCCCTGCATCTGGCGGGCGGCGTGCTGGTGTACGGCATCCCCGAGTTCCGTCTGCCCAAGTCCATCGTCCAGAAGGAAGTGGACGGTCTCAAGGAGCTGGGCGTGAAGATCGAGACCAACGTGGTCATTGGCCGCTCCATCACCATCGACGAACTGATGGAGGAGTTCCATTTTGAGGCCGTTTTCATCGGCTCCGGCGCGGGCCTGCCCATGTTCATGCATATCCCCGGCGAGAACCTGAAGGGCGTCTACTCCGCCAACGAGTTCCTGACCCGCATCAACCTGATGAAGGCTTACAAGGAAGGCTCCGGCACCCCCATCATGCCCCTGAAGGGCAAGAAGGTGGCGGTGGTCGGCGGCGGCAACGTCGCTATGGACGCCGCCCGCTGCTCCCGCCGTTTGGGGGCCGATGTGTACATCATCTATCGCCGCTCTGAGGCCGAGCTGCCCGCCCGCGCCGAGGAGGTGGAGCACGCCAAGGAGGAGGGTATCGTCTTCAAGACCCTCAACAACCCCATTGAGATTCTGGGCTACAACAATCCCGAGGACAAGCGGGACCCGAAGAACGGCTCCGTCGTGGGCATCAGGTGTGTGGAGATGGAACTGGGCGAGCCTGACGCCTCTGGCCGCCGCCGTCCTATCGTGAAGGAAGGCAGCGAGTTCGAGATGGAGATGGACTGTGTCATCATGGCCCTGGGCACCAGCCCCAACCCCCTCATCAAGTCCACCACCAAGGGCCTGGAAATCAACAAGCGCGGCGGTATCATCGTCAATGAGGACGGCCTGACCAGCCGCGAAGCGGTCTACGCCGGCGGCGACGCCGTCACCGGCGCGGCTACCGTCATCCTGGCCATGGGCGCAGGCAAAACCGCCGCCGCTGCGATTGATGAGTACCTGGGCAAGAAATAAGGGCAGTCATACTTTTTCTTTGTGAACAAAGAAAAAGTATCAAAAAGGAAAACTTTTTAAGGCAAAACGTAGTTTTGCCTGACAACAAATTGGGAGCGGACCCGGAAACTGGGTCCGCTCCTTTCTGTATTGGTCATTTCTGTTGCGGGTTTGCCCTTATTCCTGCGGCAAGGTCCATGTGGGTTCCCCGGTCATGGGCAGCAGCGCCCATCTATTTCGCTCAAGATCCTTGTCCTGGTCAATCATGGGAAACATATCCAGCATATAGTCACATTCATCACATAGGCCAGGGTCCGTCTGTACCCACTTCTGCCCGTCCCAAGAGAAGCAACTACGGCACGCTTGGGGAATAACACCATTAAAATAGCTCATACTGTTTACCTCCTCTTTTATATTATACCCGGTATATCGGGAATGTTCAAGAGGGACTTCTCTTCGTATAATTATTTTGAGGGGGGTGGACAGCATGATAACATATGCGCCGCTGTGGCGGACAATGGAGTCAAAGAGCATTACTACCTATACCCTTGTTCACCACTTTCACTTCAGCCGCGGAACCCTCCATTCTCTCAAGCACAATAAAAATATCTCCACCGCCACCCTTAACGACCTTTGCCAGATGCTGGACTGCCGGGTGGAGGATGTTTTGGAATATGTTCCGGACAGACAAAATGCCGCAGAGGATTGATTTCCTCTGCGGCATTCATGATAATGAGACATCCCCCGGAGGCCAGAAGGCTTCCGGGGGAAAGCGTGTGGGTTATTTTGCCGCCCGCAGGGCGTCCGCCAGATCCAGCTGCTCCCAGGGCAGCTCAATGTCCGTCCGCCCGAAGTGTCCATAGGCCGCCGTCTGCTCATAGATAGGCCGCCGCAGGTTCAGGCGGGAAATGATCTTCCCGGGCCGCAGGTCAACCAGCTCCCGGACGATCTCGCTCAGCCGTTCGTCGGAAACCGCGCCGGTCCCCTGGGTGTCCACCAGGACGCTCACCGGTTCGCTGACGCCGATGGCGTAGGCCAGCTCGATGTGGCACCGCCGTGCCAGTCCTGCGGCGACGATATTCTTCGCCACATACCGGGCCATGTAGGCGGCGGAGCGGTCCACCTTGGTGGGGTCCTTGCCGGAGAAGCAGCCGCCGCCGTGGCTGGCGGTTCCGCCATAGGTGTCCACGATGATCTTCCGGCCGGTGAGCCCGCTGTCGCCGACGGGTCCGCCGATCACGAACCGCCCGGTGGGGTTGATGAAGAACTTGGTATCCTTGTCGATGTACTGCGCGGGGATGACGGGCTTCACCACCGTCTCCACGATGGCCTCCCGCAGGTCCTTGATGTCGATGTCGGGGCTGTGCTGGGTGGAGACCACGATGGCGGGACAGCGGAGCACCTTGCCGTCCGCGTCGTACTCCACAGTAACCTGACTCTTTCCATCGGGGCGCAGCCAGCTCAGCTCGCCGCTCTTGCGCACGGCGGCCAGACGGCGGCACAGGGTATGGGCCAGGGAGATGGGGGCGGGCATCAGCTCCGGCGTCTCGTCGCAGGCGTAGCCGAACATCATGCCCTGGTCCCCCGCGCCCACATCCTCGTCGCTGCTGCCGTCCACGCCCATGGCGATGTCGCCGCTCTGCTCGTCGATGGTGGTCATGACGGCGCAGGACCGGGCGTCGAAGCCGCAGGCGGGATCGTTATAGCCGATCTTGTCCACTGTGCGGCGGACGATGTGCGGGATGTCTACATAGCATTTGGTGGAAATTTCGCCCATGACCATCACCATGCCGGTGGTCGTCACGGTTTCGCAGGCCACCCGGCCATTGGGGTCCTGGGCCAGGATGGCGTCCAGGACGGCGTCGGAGATCTGGTCGCAGACCTTGTCGGGATGTCCCTCGGTAACGGATTCGGATGTAAAGATACGATTTGCCATATGTTTTCTGTCCTTTCTGGTGTTTTTTAAGGGGAAAACGAGAAAAAGCACGCCGGGCGGCGTGCTTCTGAAAGATTTCGCTTTCCTCATCTTGCGCTGACCGCCGGATTTGGCACCTTGCTTCCGCAGGTTGCCGTGGCTTCACCGGGCCGTTCCCTCCGCCACTCTTGATAAGGTATGAAGTTTTGGTACATCCTTGTACGTTTCTATTATACGGCGGCGGCCATCGTTTGTCAACAGAGAATTGGGATATTTCCAGAAAACCCCGCGTATTCGGGAGACTGCTTGCGGCGGCGAGCAAAATAGCTTGAATCATAACCGCCTGGACTCACTCCGGCTCCCCCTGGGGCTCCATCAGACGGTCCACGGCTGGGGCCGTTGCCGCCTGGATGGTAACGCACATCTGAACTGGCAGGCCGGTGACGGCGCACAGGGGAAAAACCACGGGGTACCAGAAAAGCATCGCCGCCGGCAGCGCCAGCCGCATCGCTCCGGACAGGATGCTTCGCCATCCCGCCGCAAACAGGAGCAGGAGGCTGTTGACCAGAATTTCCCCCAGTCCCAGCTCCCAGCGGGCGGCCTGATAGAACGCGTAGCCGCCTGCGGCGGCCAGCGCCAGCGCGCCTGCGGCCACCAGGATCAGCAGCCACACCGGGAGCGGAGCGCCGCCGAGCAGTGTCATGATGGCGGGGGAGAGCAGGAGCGTCCAGAGGGCTGCATAGAGGCATCCCAGGGCCGCCCCCTGCCGCAGGCTGGCGCGCAGCCAGCGGAGGAAGCATTTGTACAGATAGCAGGGACGTCCGAACTGGATCTCCCAGGCGGCCCGCTGCACCGCCGTCCACACCGGCCCCGCCGCCGCGCCGGAGACGGTCCATCCCAGGACATAGATCAGGGCCCCGGTGGAGAAAAAACCGTAAACGCACAGGACCGCCGGAACCAGGGAGATTCCCAGCAGCAGTCCGGCGAAAACCCCAAAGCAGAAATGGCCCGTAACCGCCTGGAACCAGCGGGTTACGGCCCCGGGAGGTCCGGCGTCCCCGCGGGGAGGTTGATTCTGAAAATAGCGCATGGCATCCCCCTTGTTATGCTTCGTGAATCAGGGTACGGCATTCTCCGCCGGGCGGGCCCGTGTAGCCCTTCCGGAGGTCGGAGTCGTACTGCGTCGTTATATGGTAGTTCCTTGCGCTGTCCATCGTGATGAGGACGTCGCCGTCCACGCCGGCGCTGTAGTAGGCGATTCCCATTCCTGAAGCGGCCCCGGCAAGCGCTGAACTGCCTACGTCGTCGTTTTCCGCCACCATCACCAGCGGAGACACGGCCCGCAGCCACTCCCGGCTGTTGGAGGTATACAGGCCGTGGTGGTTGGCCTTCATGATATCCGCCCGCAGCCGTCTTCCCAAACGGCCAATCAGGAGCAGCTCCTGGCTGATATAGAGATCGCCGCCGGTGAGATAGGTGGAGCTGCCGTAGGTCATCTTCAGCAGGATGGACACGTTGTTGACAAACTCATCGGCAGTATTGCCGGAATTGACCTCCGCCTCCAGCGGCCCCAGCGCCTCCACCGTCACGCCGCCGATGTTCCACCGCCGTCCGGCATGGACGGCGCGGTCTGCCGCAACGCTGCGGGCCGCCATGAAATCCGCGATATCGGCCTCGGTCTTCCTGCCCTCCGGGGCGGGATAGCCGGAGTAATAGTATGCCCCGACTGCGCCGCCGTTGTCATAGAGGTAGTTCGCCACAGCCAGGGCGTTGCCCGCATGGTCGGCGTGGGGATGGGTCAGGACGAAATAGTCCAGCCTCGCCAGCTCCAGCTCCCGCACCATGTTCATGACCTTTTCTTCGCTGCCGCTCACACCGGAATCAATCATCATCGTCTGGCCGTCAGGGAAGACGATGAGTGTGCAGTCGCCGGTTTTGGCCGCCTTGGCGGACTCGCTCAGGTCCGGGGCCAGAATGTACATCCTGCCGTCGCCCTTTGACCGCAGGGCCCGGCGAACGACGGCGATGATCTGGCCATGGCGGTCCGCTGTGGAGAGACCGCTCTGGAGATATCCTTCCAGAATGACAGCGGCCTCCGCGCGGGTCAGGACGCGGCCCGCCTCCCCGGCAGCCGTCAGGTTATTTTCCTCAGCCCAGGCCAGGGCGGCGGAACGCTGCTCCTCCACAGTTTCTCCGCTCAGAGAGAGCCGCCCGTTATGGACGGCGGTCCGGGCCAGCACCAGGTACAGGTCTCCGGCGGTCAGGCTTCCGGCGGGGATTCCGGCGGTCAGGCCGCTGCGCTCTCCCCAGCGGGAAGCGCCGCCGTACGCGCCGGGACTCCCGGCGCGGCGGTACAGGATGGACAGCGCCAGCTCCAGACCGGCGGGGGCGTCTGGTCTGAAGGCCCCGCCGGTGAGATAACCGCCCTCCGCCAGTTCGTCGAGGGCCTTCTCATACCACACGCCGCCAGTGATATCGGAGAAGGTTCCTGCCGCGGTCACGGCGGCCCCGGCGCATGTAATCCGGGCGTTCAGCAGATTCGCATTCCCCCTTCCGGAGCTGCTCAGGCGGATCCGCCCCCACTGGCGCGCCGTTCCGGCGTAAGTGACAGACGCAAGCCTTGTATCGTAGTGAAAGGCTTTCATGTCTATTGCCTCCAGCGTGGCCGGAAGCTGGATGGAAGTCAGGCTGCTGGCGTCGCTGAAGGCTTTGGCCGCAATGATCCGGACGCCCTCTGGGACGACGATGCTGGTCAGCGAGCGGCAGCCGCCGAACGCATAGGTTCCGATGCGTTCCAGGGAGCCGGGCAGGGACACGGCGCTGAGATTTTCGCAGGCATAGAACGCGTAGTCGCCCAGCGTGGTCACGCCGTCCTCCACTACCAGAGCGGTCACGGCGGCCGCGCAGCCGCGCCAGGGAACCTCGCTGCTCCCCCGGTAGTCTGTCATGGGCCCGGAGCCGCTGATGGTCAGGGCCGTGCCTTCGATCTTCCATCTGACCGGGGTCCCATTCCCCTGGCTCTGCCCGCCGCCGTCAAGTTTTACTTCACCGTCCATAGTCCTCCCCTTACCGCATACGCGTCTTCTTCCCTGAAAATTCCGCGCCCGCTCCAGAGCCCCAGGGGATCCGGGAGCGGGCGCGGATCTGGCGGCCCGCGCCGCCCGTCCTGCCGCGGCTACGCCTTTTTCATCCGCTGCTTCAGCTTGGAGAAGGACGGGAGCTCCGACAGCCCGCCCCGGGAGGCGTTCAGCCGGTAGTCCTCCGCTGCTTTTTCGTTGAGGTAGGCCCGCAGCAGCTCCGCCATAATCCCCTGGGCCTCCGGCTCACGGGAGAGATCGCGCAGCTCCTGGGGATCACGCTCCATGTCAAATAGCTGCGCCTCGTTGGTGTCGTGGTACAGGTTCAGCTTGTACCGCTCCCCGCGGATCATGGTGGCCTGGACCGGCTGAGGGAAGATCCCCAGGTCCATCTGACTGCATCCCCGGTACTCGCACACGGCGATCTCCCGGCCCGTCCCCCGCTGGAGAGGCCGGCTCTCCGGGGGAATGGGGGCCTCCAGCCCCGCCGCCGCCATGGTGGTGGCAAACAGGTCGTTGAGCTGGACCAGCCCGCCGCTGGCCCTGCCCTCCCGCTGGCCGGGATATTTTACAATCAGGGGGACGCCGGTGCAGGCGTCGTAGAAATAGGCCCCCTTGCCCAGCAGGTTGTGGTCGCAGATCATGTCCCCGTGGTCGGAGGAGTAAATAATCAGCGTGTTGTCGTAGATCCCCTCCTCGCGCAGGGCGTCCAGGATCTTCCCCAGCTGCTGGTCCAGGAAGGACACCCCGGCGAAATACCCCCGCCGGAGCTGCTCCGCCTCCTCCAGGGAGAAGCGGGAGCGGGGGTCCCGGCACTGGAGGCTGCGGATCTGTTCCAGTGCTCTCAGACGGCGGTCCTCCGGCTCCCCCTCCGGGGCGGTGACTGGCGGACGGAAGTCCTCCCGCAGCAGCGCCTCGCTGCCGGCCGGATGGTTGTCATAGGGGCTGTGGGGGTCAAAGTAGCCCACGGAGAGGAAGAAGGGCTTCTCCCTGTCCCGCCCCCGGATGAAGGCGGCGGATCGCTCGCTGACCCAGGTGGAGAAATGGGTCTCCGGAGGGCGGTCCTTCCAGGCCCGGCCCTCCCGCCGGATGCGCTCATATGTCTCCGGATGGTTCTCCCGCAGCCATCCGCCGTAGGCATTGAGCGGCTCGTCCAGCAGCACGTTGGGGTCATGGCTGAGCTCATAGGAGCCGAAGCCGTCTCCCGGATTCCGCCGCCGGACCTCATACATGATGCCGCTGACGTGGAGCTTCCCCACCAGGCCGGTCTGATACCCCGCCTCCCGCAGATGCCAGGGCAGCAGGCGCTCCGTTTCCGGCAGAATGTCGAAGAGGTTGTACACCCCGTGGCCGCTGAGACGCTTCCCGGTGAAGATGGAGGCCCGGCTGGGGGTGCAGACCGGGGCGCAGCAGTAGGCGCGGTCGTAGCGGGTCCCCTCCGCGGCCAGGGCGTCCAGGTTGGGCGTGCTGGCGTAGCGGCAGCCATAGGCGCCCAGGGAGTCCCGCCGCTGCTGGTCGGAGAGGATCAGCAGAATGTTGGGCCGAGTGTCCATACCTCACCCTCTGGTCTTGCCGCCGGCCACGTTCAGGGTGACGCCGTGGATATAGCTGGCCCGGTCGCTGAGGAGGAACGCGGCCGTGCTGGCGACCTCACTCAGCCTGCCGGAGCGGCCCAGGGGGGTGGTGCTGGTTTTGGCGTAGCCCGAGCGCAGCTCATCGATGGTGATGCCCCGCGTATAGGCCAGGGCGGTCTCATAGCTCAGGGTCCGCAGGCCGGTGGCCTCCAGAATGCCGGGGGCCACGCCCACCACCCGCACGCCCTTCCTCCCCAGCTCCTTGGCCCAGGAGCGGGTCAGGGAGTTGACCGCGTTTTTGCTGGCGGCGTAGACGCTCTGCCCCTCGCTGCCCTCCAGACCGGACTCGGAGGACATGTTGAGGATGACGCCGGAGCCCTGCCTGACCATGACCCGGGCCGCCGACTGGGCGCAGAGGTACACGCCCTTCAGGTTCACGCCCATCACCTTGTCCCAGACGTCCTCGTCCAGCTCGTACCGGCCGCCCTCATCCACCAGCAGCCGGGGAATGTTGATCCCCGCGTTGTTCACGATGCCGTCAACGCGGCCGAAGGCGTCCAGAACGCCGGAGACCATTTTCTCCACGCTCTCCCGGCTGGTCACGTCGGCGGTCAGGTACAGGATCTGTCCATCGCGCGCCTCCCCAAAATCAGGCGCCTGGGGGTTCACGTCACACACAGCCACCTTGGCCCCATCGGCCAGCAGCTCCTCCGCCACCGACCGTCCGATGCCGGACGCGCCTCCGGTGACGATGATTACCCGGCCCTCCAGGCCGAGCCAGGATGTATTTTCCATTTCAAGCAACTCTCCTTCTCTTATCCCTTGACGGCGCCGACCGTCAGGCCCTTGACAAAGAATTTCTGTCCGCACAGGAATACCACAAACACCGGGATGACCGTCAGACAGCAGGCGGCGGTAATCAGATTGTACTGCGCGCCCTCCTCGCTGACAAACTGGTTGAGCGCAATGGGCAGCGTCCGCAGCCGCCAGTCGGACAGGAATACCAGGGGGTCCAGATAGCTGTTCCAGCTGTCCAGGAACTGAACCGTGGCCAGGGCGGCCAAGGTGGGCTTCACGGAGGGAATCATGATCTGGCCCCAGATACGCCACTCGCCCGCGCCGTCGATCATGGCCGACTCCCGCAGGTCGTTGGGGACGCTCAGGAATGCCTGCCGCATCATGAAGGTGGCGGACACGGCGATGAGCTTGGGGGCGATGATGGAGAAATGGGTGTTGGTCAGCTCCAGGGCGGAGAACATGACGAACCGGGGAATCAGGGTCAGCTGCGAGGGGACCATCATCTGCGCCAGATAGACCAGAAACAGGATGTTGGAGCCCTTGAAGCGCAGTTTGGCGAAGGCGTAGCCCGCTGTGGCGGCGGTGGCCACGCTGACCAGCGTGTTCAGCACGGAGACCTTGATGGAATTCCAGTAGGACAGCAGGAAATGGTAATCCTTCTTGTTGGTGTCGATGTGGAGCACCACCTTGTAGTTGTCCCAGCTGGGGTTCTGGGGAATCCATTGGATGGGGATGGTCATGACCTCCCGCTCCGCCTTGAAGGAGGAGGAGACCATCCAGATAAAGGGCACGATCATCAGGACGGCGAAGCCCACCAGCAGGATGGTCATGATGACCTTGCCGGGGAGCTGGCGCTGGCGCATGGTCAGCCGGGGGCCCTCCCTGGTTTGTTTTGCGTTTGCCGCGGCGTTCATCTCCGGTCACCTCCCTAATCTTCTTTGTTGTGCTTCCACTGGACCACTGTGACGCACAGCAGCAGCAGGAAGAGGATCATGGCTACCGCCGAGGCGTAGCCCATGTTATAGTAGCTGAAGGCCTGCTTGTAGATGTAGTACACCAGCGTGTAGGTGGAGGTGCCCGGCCCGCCCTGGGTCATGACGTTGATCTGGCCGAAGACCTTGAAGGAGCTGATGATGCCTGTGATGGTCAGAAAGAAGGTGGTGGGCTTCAGCTGGGGCAGGGTAATGTAGAAAAACCGCTGGATGCCGTTGACGCCGTCCAAGTCCGCCGCCTCGTAGAGGTCCTTGGGCAGGGCGGTGAGGGAGGCGCTGTAGATAAAGACCTGATAGCCCAGGCTGCTCCAGATGCACATGAGCATCACCGCCGGCAGGGCCCAGGTGTAGCTGACCAGGAAGCGGGGCGGGTCGTCCCAGCCCAGGGTCCGCATCAGCTGGGTGAAGGGGCCGTAGGAGGAGTAGAGCATAATCCACACCGCCGAGGAGGCCACGATGTTGCAGATCTTCGGCATATACATGGTGATGCGCACCAGCCCCTGGAGCTTCCTGGCGCAGAAGCTGTCGATGAGCACCGCCAGCACCACGGCCAGGAACAGGCCGATAGGCACGGTGACGACGGTGAAAATGATGGTGTTGACCAGGGAGGCGGTGAACCACTCGTCGGACCACAGGTCGATGAAGTTCTTCAGCCCCACCATGTCCCAGTTCCCGATGCCCTTCAGGAAGTTCCAGTCTGTAAAGCTGATGAAGAGGGAAAACAGCATGGGGACCACGCTGAAGCAGACCAGGCCCACCAGACTGGGCAGCAGGAACGTGCCCGCAACCAGATTTGGGTGGGCGCGGCGCTGCCGGGCGCTGGCGCGCAGCTGCTTGGTAGAGTATTGTTGAGCCATAGAATCTCCTTCCTAAGGTTGTGCGTTCAGAGAGAAAAAGCGGCAGGGACGTTTTTTCCGGTGCTGGAAAACAACAGCCTGGAGCGGCGCGCGTTTTTCGCCGCTCCAGGCAGCGATCCGCGGCCCGAGGACCGGGGACCAGGATGCGTTTTATTTCAGCAGCGCGTCGGAACGGCTCTTCATGTCGGACAGGCCCTGCTCCACGGTCTTCTGACCGTACATGATGGCCTGGAGCTCCTCGTCGAAAATGGTCTCGATCTCGGCGTCCTTGTCCGTGACCAGGATGGACTCGTCAAAGCCGGTGCCGATGGACAGATACGCCTTCAGGGAATCCGCATTGAACGCGCCGCCGGGGATGGCGTCCGTGGTGCCCTCGTTGACCGCGTCCACGATGCTGGACTTGTCAAAGCCGGACCACAGGGGGATGCGTCCGCCGGAGGCCAGGGGAGCCATTCCGCCCTGGATGTACCAGACAATGAAGTCGATGCACTCCTGGGGATACTTGGTCTTGGAGTTGACCACAATCAGGTCGCCCGCGTCGGACATGATGCCGTGGTCGGCGCGGTCCATGTAGCTCTCATCGGGCATGGGGAAGGGCACCAGGGCGGTCTGGAAGTCGTGGGGATAGGTCTCCAGGTCGCGGGCCACGCGGATGTTGGCCACGCCCAGGCTCATGGCGCACTTGCCCTCCAGGAAGGAGTTGGCGAAGGAGATGTCGTCGGCAACCTCGTCGTCCCAGCCGTAGGCGTATCCGGCGTCCACCATGTCCACCAGCAGCTGCACGCCGTTCTTCCAGATGTCGCTGTCGAAGTTGGTCTCCGCCGCACCGTCCTTATAGATGCTGTTGATGCCCAGGGGGCTGCCCATACCGGCGCGGAGATAATCCTTGGTGTCGGCGAAGCAGAAGCGCACCGCGTAGGTCTTGTCCAGGCCCTCGCCCTTGGTCAGCTTCTGGCAGGCGTCGGCGAACTCGGCGTAGGTCCAGCCCTCCAGAGGCAGGTCGATGCCGGCCTCCTGGAACATATCGGCGTTGACCATCATCCACGCCTTGTTGTCGGTCTTGGTGGGCATGGCGTAGAAGCGTCCGTCGATGGCGTAGGGGGCCACGTTGGTGGCGCCCAGCTCCTCGGCGGGGTCGAAGCCCCGGCTGGCCAGCTCGTCGGTCAGATCCAGGCACAGCCCCGCGTCCACGCGGTTGTAGTAGCGGGTGGTTCCGCCGTAGCACATGAAGATGTCAATGTCGCTGCCGGCGGACAGGTAGGTGTCCAGCTGCAGGTTTCCGTCGGCGTTGTTGACGTACCGGGTGTACTCAATCTGGACGCCCTTATCGGCAAACTCCTTGTTGAAGTCCTCCACCAGCGCGTCATAGCCGTACTCGCCCTGGACGCCGCCCCACATCTGCAGAGTGACGGTCTCCTTGGGCGTATCGGGCGTCTTGTCGCCCTCAGAGGGGGCGGCGGGGGAATTATCTGTGGGGGTGTTTTCCGCAGGGGTGTCAGGCTGATTGTCTCCGCCGCAGGCCGCGAGGCTCAGCGTCATCACAGCAGCCAGAAGAAGCGCGATCCATCTCTTTTTCATCTTGATTTGTCCCTTTCTGATATATTTGGCATGATTTGGTATCCAAAGAGCGGGGCTCCCGCCTCACTCGTATGCCCGCACCTCAAAGATCCGCGCGTTGGGGTATCCGTTGGTAGCGGAGATCCGGATCTCAACTGTGTCGCACAGGGGCTTTTCCGGGAAGTCCAGCACGTTCAGCCGCTGGTAGTTGCCCTCCACGCGCCTTGAGGCCGCGGCTTCGCCGTCCCGTACCAGCCGGACCTCGTAGTCCTTCACCAGCTCCCGGGGGGGGCCGGCCTGCTGCTGGGCCATCCGCTTGGCGGAGAGGGTGATCTTGATGGCCCGGTTCAGGTTGGAGTCGAAGGTCAGGCGCACCTGTCCCAGCCGGGCGGGCCGGTCCAGGCGCAGGGTCAGGGTTTCCCCCTCCGCCCTGATGCCGTCGGACTCCCAGCAGTTGACCGCCTCCTCCGTATCCCGGGAGACGCCGTTGAGCACCTTGTCCGCCGGGTGTCCCTCCAGACAGCTGGACGCTTCCGCCCTGGCCCGCCGGGCCAGATCTCCGGCGTCCTGGTTGACGAATCCGGGGATATAGCAGTCGCTGCGCAGCAGCCGCTGCTGGAGCTCCCCGATCCGTTCCCCGACCTGGCGGGGCTGGCAGCCGTACTGGACGCACATGGCCGCCGCCGTGCCCGCCGCCTGGCCGCCTACGGAGCAGGTGCCCATCACCCGCGAGCTGGCCATGGCCAGCTTGGAGGCGCTGAGAATCCGCCCCGCCTGCATCAGGTTGGAAATCCTACCGCTGCAATAGCAGCGATAGGGGATGGTATACAGCCCCGGGAAGTGCCGGACCGTGGAGGGCATCACGTCCTTGTCGTCCAGCCCGCCGGGGGTGTGGTTGTCAATGGGCCAGCCCCCGTAGGCCACCGCGTCGGGAAAGATCCGGTTGGCGAGGACGTCATTTTCCGTCAGTATGTAGTCCCCCATAAGGCGGCGGCTCTCCCGGATGCCGGGGAGCATCCCCACCCATTGCAGGTCGTAGTCCTCCGCCCCGTGGTCGCCGCTGTTTTTCAGGTGGTCCCACACGCCGTAGACACACCGCACCAGCTCGTCCCGGATGGTCTCATACTCGTCGATGATGTCCGGGCCCTTGCCGGGCAGCTCAATCCACCAGTAGCCGTAGTCCAGGCCGTAGCAGTCGAACGCCTTCTTCTCGCCGGGGGCCTCCTTCTGGTTGGTGTAGTTGATGTCAGTGGGGCACAGCAGCAGGGGCTTGTGGTTGCCGTGGCCCCGGAGCTTCAGGTCGTCCTCGGAAAAATGCCGCACCCAGTCCGGCGTGCGGAAGGGAACCGGATGGCCCCGGTTCACCGCCTTGAACAGCAGCGTGTTGCCCATACGGTCGCCGTTGGGCTCCTCGGGAGCGTCCGGCTCCTGAAATTCGGAGCGGCCCTCGCTGCCCGTGCGGAAGTCCGCCCCGGCGAAATAGCCCAGGGTCCCGTTGCCGGTGCAGTCGATGAACACCTGTCCCGTGATACACAGATGGGTCTCCGTTGTGCTCTGGTAGCAGAGGATCTGCCTGATCCGGTCCGTCTCCAGGTCCGCGTCCTCCATGTTCGTGTTGAGGAACAGGGTCAGGCCCTTCTGGCGGTATACGGTCTGAAGCAGGACGCTGTCCCAGATGGAATAATTGTAATAGTCGTTATGGGCCTTGTTCTCCAGAAGGATCTCATGGATGATGCCGGTCTCTGCGGCGTTGCGCTTGAACTGATTGGCGTCCGCGCCGCAGATGTGCATCCGGATTTCCGAGCTGGCGTTGCCCCCCAGCACGGACCGGTTGTGGATTAGCGCCGTCCGGACGCCCTCCCGGGCGCTGGCCAGCGCCGCGCACAGCCCTGTCATTCCGCCGCCTACCACGACGACGTCAAAGGCTTCGTCCCTCCATTTGCTGCGTACGCCCATCTCTTTTTCCCCCTCAAACTGCATACATGTTTCGCTTGTGGTGTGAAGTTTAGCAGAGTTTTCCAGAAATGTCAATACATTTTGGCCTATTTTCCAATCTTTGTAGGAACATTTCGGGGATATTCACAAAAACTTCACCGGGTTTTTGCTGTATTTGACAGGACATAGCCGGACAAAGGGAGAAAAAACCGGGAATTGTTTGAAATATGGCAGAAAGTGTTTGACATCCTCTCCGCTTCTATGATATATTATTTCTGAATATGAAATTCGGAAATAATACGTTTGATTTGAGCCGCTTTGCCCGCCGCCCAAGGGACGGCAACTGCAAAGTATGACAAATATTGCTTCCGGCCATTCGGTTTGGAAGTAATATTATTAAAAAATGCCCTTCAGGCGGGAAAATTTCCCCCGCCTGATACGCTGTTCAGGGGCAAAACGAGGTGAATCATGAAACCGCTTCATACCCAGATATCGGAGTATGTCATGACAAATATAGAGAGCGGCCAGTGGCCGGTGGGCCATCTGCTGCCGACGGAGATGGAGCTGTGCGAGCAGTTCGGCGTCAGCCGTGCCTCCGTGCGGACAGCGCTTTTGAGTCTGGTCAATGACGGGTACCTGATCCGCGTGAAGGGGCGGGGCACCTTTGTCACCACACCCCAGCGGGTGGAGGAGTCCACAGTGTTCATTGAGAGCTTTGCTGAGGAGATGCACCGCCGGGGAGAGGTGATCGAGACAGAGGTCCTGGAGTTCCGCGTCATGCAGGCCGATGAGCGGATTCGCGCCAAGCTCCAGCTCCCTCCGGACAGCTCCGTGATCAAGCTCACCCGCCTGCGTTACCGGAAGGACCATATCGACGAGGGCCCCATTGTGCTGACCACATCCTACTACACCATGAAGCTCAGCTTCCTCCAGAACTACGACTTCGGCTCCATTTCCGTCCATCAGGCCATGTCGGAGCATGGGATGGCGAAGAAGTACACGGAAAAGCATATCAACGTCACCTCCCTGGACGCCCGTTCCAGCCGCCTCATGTGCGTGGAGGGGGGCGCGCCTGCGTTGACCATCGTGTCCTATACCCGGGACATGGATGATGAGCTGGTGGAATACTGCGAGAGCTACTATCCCGCCAGCCGCAATGAGTTCATTTTGAAGATTCGGCTGTAATTCAGATCATGCGCCGCTTCCGGCTGGGGGCGGCGCTTTACAGGAGGATTTTGCTGTATGAAGAAAGAGATTCTGTGCTATGGAGACTCCAACACCTGGGGCTGCGTCCCCCGGTGGAAGGACCTGGGCGTCCCGTCGGACCGCTACGATATGGACGTGCGCTGGACGGGCCGCCTGGCCGCCCTGCTGGGGCCGGATTACCACATCATCGAGGAGGGGCTGGGGGGACGCACCACTATCTATGACTTCCCCGGCGAGCCGTACCGGAACGGCCTGCCCTACCTCCAGCCCTGCCTGCTCAGCCACCGGCCGTTGGATCTGGTGATTATCATGCTGGGGAGCAACGATCTCCACGCCTGCCTCCACCCGGCGGAGGAGCGCCTGGGGGACGGCATCCGCAGGCTGGTGGAGACCGTGCAGGCCACGCCCAAGTGCGGACGGGGCAATACGCCGCCGCCCGTTCTGGTCATCGCCCCCGCCTGGATCAAGGAGGCGCTGGGCCGCAGGGAGGTCTACCCCAAGCTGGGCGGCGAGGCGGGCGAGGCGCTGTCCCGCCAGTTCGCCGGGGTCTACCGCCGCGCGGCGGAGGAGCTGGGCTGCCGGTTTCTGGACGCGGCCCTGTACGCCCAGCCCAGTGACGCGGACGGGCTGCACTGGATGCCGGATTCTCACCGCCGTCTGGCGGACGCGCTGGCGGAGGTTGTCCCGACGTTCTTTGAGGAGGGGCGGAATGAGAAGAGTTGACTTCGCGCCCCTCACGCCGGAGGGCGGGGGGCTGACCGGGTATCTCCATGACCCAGACAACTCGTATATCCATCGCGGTCCCCGCCCCGCCATCCTGGTCATCCCGGGCGGAGGATACCGGAAGCTGGTGGAGCACGAGGGGGACCCGGTGGCCTGGGAATTTTTCGCCGCCGGGTTCCACACCTTTCTCCTGACCTACTCCCTGTGGGACCCCGCCTGTCCCCAGCCCCTGGGATGGACACCCCTGGCCCAGGCGTCCCAGGCGCTGCGCCTGATTCGGGAGCACGCCGGGGAGTGGAACGTCAGCCCTGGCCGGGTGGCGGTGATGGGCTTTTCCGCCGGAGGGCATCTGGCGGGGTCCTGCGCGGTTTTGTGGGACCGGCCCGAGCTGAAGGCCCGCCTGGGCGCTGCGGACCGGCGGAACCGTCCGGACGCGGCGGTGCTGGCGTATCCCGCTACAAGGATGACAGGCCCCTACGCGCACCAGAACTCCAGGCGGTGTCTGGCGGGGGAGGGGGACCCATCCCCCTTTGACCTGACCAGTCAGGCGCGCGCGGACACGCCGCCCTGCTTCGTATGGTCCACCATGGCCGACGAGCACGTGCCAGTGGAAAACTCCCTGGAATTTGTCCAGGCGCTGCGGCGCTGCGGCGTCCCCTGCGAGCTGCACCTCTTTGCGGAGGGACGGCACGGCCTGGGCTTGGGGACCGCAGAGGCTGTGGAGTCCCACCCCCATCTGGCCTCCTGGGTTCCGCTGTGCAAACGCTGGCTGGGCAGGCAGTTTGATTTTCCGGTCAGCGTATGACGGCAGGGCGGCGTATTCCCCCACCAGCCTTTGCAGGGGCGCACAATGTGCGCCCCTGCAGGATTTCCGGGCCACGGAGAACGCCTCATATCGCGCAGGATTCCTCTGAAAGCTGCACGTATTTCTGCACCCCAAAAGCCGCGGCTTTTTCAGAAAGCCGAAAAAGCCAAGACAAAGAATAAGACAAAGATCTTTTAGGGGAGCGGGGGCCGTAAGGCCCCCGCTCCCCTAGAGAAAACCATTTTTGTTTTTTGCGGTCAGGCCGTCAGGCCGCGCAGGTAGTCCGCCGTCTCCTGGGGGATGGCGAAGGAAAAATCCATCACCCCGGTCTCGATGGTCAGATAGTCCCCGTCGGCGTAGACGCGGAAGGTACAGATTTCATTCTCCCTCGCCTCCCCGCCGAAGAGGCCGAAGAGGGCCGTAATGGTCTCCTTCTGCCAGAGGGTGAAGCCTCCCGCCTTCGTCAGCTCCTCCGGCAGCTCGGAGAAATGCCAGCCGCCTACGTTCACCGCATCCACAAAGGCGTTGATTTCATCCTCCTCCGTCAGGACGGCCTTCTCCGTCCCCTCCGCGTCGGAGACAACTATTCTCTGGGCCTTGGAAAAATCCTCGCCGCTGAAGCCGGTGGTCAGGCCGGGAACCAGGGTCCTGCATCCCGCCAGCAGCGCCAGGCACAGCAGGGCCGCGACGGGCAGCGAAATACGTTTTTTCATATCAATCCCCCTTACTCCAGATTCAGCTTCTTCCGCAGGATGAAATCTGTCCCCGCGAAGAAGACAGCACACAGGACCAGTTCCCCGGCCATGGCGCTCCACATGGCGGAGTGGAAGCTGGCTGTGCCGCTCATATTGCGGATGATTCTGGAGAGCGTGTCGAAGATGGGGGACAGGAGGACGTTGCTCACGGCGCTCAGGACGGCGTTGATGGCGATAAAGGCGATGACGCTCATGGCGACGCGGTTCTTGTTGAACAGGTGCCCGATGCTCATGGACAGGTAGAGCTGGAGATAGCCCACGGCGAAGGACGTCATCATCATCAGGCAGAACTCCAGCAAGCCGATGATGCCGTGGGTAGCCTGGACGTTCCAGTGGGAGAAGATGTACCCCAGCCCCTGGAACAGCGCCTGGAGGTCCGCCTGATCCCAGGGGACGATCAGCAGGATGGACAGCACCGCCACCACGACGCTGAGGAAGGTGGTGACCACCGCGCACAGCAGCTTGGCGCCGATGAGCTGCCAGGGCTTCACCGGCAGGGTGTGCATGAGATACCCCTCGTCCCCCAGCAGACCCTTGTAGAACCGCTGGATGGTGAACACCAGGGCGGTGATGAACATGGCCATGAGGATGGCCATATAGACCAGCATGGTAATCCCGGCGGTGGTCTCCCCCACGCCGCTGGAGCTGTCCAGGCCGTCGATGGTGAAGCGGTTCACCAGGGCCAGGGCCAGTGCGGCGGGCCAGATGAACGCGAACTGCTTGAGCATGGACCGGAAATCGTATTTCAGTAGCTTGCCGAACATCAGAATGCGCCTCCTTCAAAGTTATGGGCCCGGAAGACCTCCCGGAACAGGGCGTCCACACTCTTGCCCTCCCGCTCCCGGATGCCGTCCACGGTGTCGTGGAGGGTGATCTGGCCCTCCTTGAGGAAAATGGCCTCGTCCAGGACCTTCTCAATGTCGCTGATGAGGTGGGTGGAGATGAGGACGGTGCCGTCCTCGTTGTAGTTGGTGAGGATGGTGGAGAGGATGAAGTCCCGGGCGGCGGGGTCCACCCCCGCGATGGGCTCATCCAGCAGATAGAGCTGGGCCTTCCTCGCCATGACCAGCACCAGCTGGACCTTCTCCTTGGTACCCTTGGACATGCTCTTGAGCCGGTCGCTGGGGGTCACGCCCAGGCTGGCGCACATGCCCATGGCCCTCACCCGGTCGAAGTCGGGGTAGAAGTCCGCGAAGAGGTCGAAGAGGTCCGTGGCCTTCATCCAGTCAGCGAAGTACATCCGGTCGGGCAGGTAGCTGATGATGGACTTGGTGTACGGCCCGATGTTCTGTCCGTCCACTAGGACGGCCCCCTCGCTGGGCTGGAGCAGTCCCGTCAGGATTTTGATAAGGGTGGTCTTGCCGCTGCCGTTGGGGCCCAGCAGTCCCACGATGCGGCCCCGGCCCAGCTCCAGGTCCACGCCCCGCAGGGCCTGCTTCATGCCGTACCGCTTGCTCAGCGCGGTACAGGTGACGAGCGTATCATTCATGATTTAATTCCTCCTTGATAAACACATATGCGTCCTCCGGCGTGTAGCCCAGTTCGCCCAGGATCCGCAGGCATTGCAGCACGGCAGCCCTGGCGCGGGCCTTGGCGGCTGCCTCGATGACGGCGGCGTCCCGTGTGACGGTGCGTCCCGACGTGCGGCTGCCTGTGGCCAGGCCGTCAGCCTCCAGCTGGGCCATGGCCCGCTGCATGGTATTGGGGTTGACCCCGGCCTGGGCGGCCAGCTCCCGCACGCCGGGGAGCCGTTCGCCGGGAGCGTACTCTCCCTTCAGGATGCGCAGGGTAAGCTGGTCAATGATCTGCTGCCAGATGGGGCGGTCGCCGGTGAATTCCCAGTCCATAGCGGCCCTCCTTTCGTATTACTGTATTAGGCAATTAATACAATAATACATTCCAGGCCGTTTGTCAAGGGGGTGGAAAAAATTTTTTCCGGCGCGGGGCGGCAAAACAGGCGGAAGCGCCTGCGACGCCTCCGCCTGTCTCTCCTCAAATTGCTGTATCTCCAGAAAACAAATAAAGTTTAGGGCCGCCCTTTTCAAAGGGCGGTGGGGTCCAGGGGCAAAGCCCCTGGTGGGTTTGGGCAAAGCCCAACACCCATTTGTTCTTCACCATATCAGCACTACCCCTATGTATTCTCGGTCTCCGGCGGCTCCTGCTTCTCCAGCTTCCACCGGGCGTCCTTGATGGTCAGGATGCGCTGCTTCTTCTTGCCGCTGGCCATGCGGGACTTGATACGGCGGCCCGTGGGCGTGTTGGCCAGCCCGCCCAGGGCGGTCTCCTTGAGCTCCATCGGCAGTCGGCGGCCCACCTCGTCCATGGCGTCAATGACCTCGTCCACCGGGATGCGGCTCTCAATGCCCGCCAGGGCCATGTCCGCCGCGGAGATCGCATTGACCGCGCCGATGACGTTGCGCTTGATGCAGGGCACCTCCACCAGCCCGGCCACGGGGTCGCACACAAGCCCCATCAGGTTCTTCAGCGCCATCGCCACCGCATGGCAGATCTGCTCCGCGCCGCCGCCCCGGAGGTGGACCAGCGCGCCCGCCGCCATGGCGGAGGCGCTGCCGATCTCGGCCTGACACCCGCCGGCCGCGCCGGAGATGCTGGCCCGGAAGGCGATGACCGCGCCGATGCCGCTGGCGGTAAACATGGCCTCCAGCATCTTCTCCTCAGACAGGTTCTCCCGCCAGTAGAGTGGAATCAGGACCGCAGGCATCACGCCGCAGGCTCCCGCCGTGGGGGCCGCCACCACCCGGCGCATACAGGCGTTGCTCTCGCCCATGGACAGGGCCTCGGCAATGACCTGGGCCAAGAACTCCCCGCCGATGGGGTCCTTGGCGGCGTACTCGTGCATCAGCTTGCCCTGGCCTCCGGCCAGACCGCTGAGGCTGCGGCGCTCGCCGGTGTAGACCTCGCTGGCCTCCCGCATGACGTGCCACGCCTGGGCCATCTTGTCCAGGGACGCGCCCCTGGACACGCCCCGGTTGGCCATGTCCGTCTCCAGGATGATCTCCCAGAACTTCTTCCCCTCCCGCCGGGCGGCGGCGGAGATGTCCTGCATGGAATCCAGATTCATCTCATTCCTCCTCCTTCCTGTAGTGGATGACCTGCAAGATGCCGGGCTGCTTCTCCAGCAGCTCCACGATGTATCCGGGGATGGGATCGTCGGTCTCGACGATCATCATGACGTTGCCGCCCTTGACGCTGCGGTGCATACTCATGTTGGCCACGTTCACCCGCGCCAGGGACAGGGCGGTGGTCACGTCGGCCAGATTGCTCTGGTTGTCCATATTCTGGATGATGAGGGTGTGGTAATCGCCGGAAAAGCTGACCCACACGCCGTCCAGCTTGTCCACCGAGATGCGCCCGCCGCCGATGGAGCTGGCCTGCATCTTCATCCGCCGCCCGGAGGCCCCGGTGACCTCCATCTTCACGCTGTTGGGATGGGCCTCCCGCAGGTCCACCTCGTCAAAGGAGAACTTCAGGCCCCTCTCCTCCGCGATTTCGAAGCTGTTGGGGATGTCCAGGTCGTCGGTTGCCATGCCCAGCAGTCCCGCTATCAGGGCCTTGTCCGTGCCGTGGCCCACGCCGGTCTCGGCGAAGGAGCCGTGGAGGAGAAGGACCGCCTTCACCGGCTCGTCTCCCAGCAGGGTCCGGGCCATTCTGCCAATCCGCACCGCCCCCGCGGTATGGGAGCTGGACGGCCCAACCATAATGGGCCCCATAATGTCAAATACGTCAATCATGGTTGTCTTTCCTTTCTCCCGATTTTTCCTGCCGTCACCGGTCCGGTCAGCGCCGCACCACCCGGCTGCACGCCACCGCCATGGACCCGGCCCCGATGTGGCAGGCCACGCTCAGAGACAGCTTATCCATATGCAGCGCATAGCCGGGGAAGCGGGCCTCGATCTCCCGCCGCCACTCCAGCGCTTCCTCCTCGGAGCAGGTGTAGGCCGCCGACAGATGGACCTGCTGTCCGGCGAAGCGCTCCGTGAGGTCCTTCTCCATGGCGTCCAGCATGATCTTCTTGGCGCTCTTCCAGCCCCTGGCCTTTGCGAAGGCGTCCAGCTTCTGGCCCTGGATCTGAAGCACGGGCTTGATGTTCAGAACCGTGCCGATGGCAGCCCCGGCAGCGGTGACCCGCCCGCCCTTCTTCAGGTACTTCAGGGTGTCCACAGTGATGTAAATGCTGGCCTCCAGCCGCTCCCGCATGAGCGTGTCGTGGATGGCCTGACCGTCCAGTCCGTCCCGGGCCATCTCCAGCGCGTCCAGCACGCTCTGCCGCTGGGTGATGGAGATGCGCTGGTTGTCCGTCACAAAGACCCTGCCCTTGTACTCGTTCGCCAGCATCAGGGCTGTCTCACAGGAGGCGGACAGGCCGCTGGACATGGGGATGTAGACCACCTGGTCATAGGACTCCAGCATCTGGTCCCACAGGTCGGTGACATCGCCGGGGGATGGCTGTGAGGTGGAGATGTCGGCGTTCTCCGCCAGACGGCGGTAGAATTCCTCCTGGGTGAGGGTGATATCCTCAAAGAACAGCTCCTCGTTGATATAGAAGGGCATGGGCAGTACCCGGATGCCCAGCTCCCTGGCGGCGGCCTGGGTGATGCCGCTGTTGCTGTCGGTGACAATCGCTACGTTTGCCATTTGAAACTAACTCCTCTTCGCTCATGCTGCGGCGCAGTCTCCCCGCGCCGGTCTCAGTACCATCTATACCATAGGCCGGGCGGTCCTGTCAAGGGGGATTTTTCCCTTACGTCCGGATGAACTTTTCATCCTCCCTGGGGATGCCCGCCGCGTCCGAGACGTACCGCTCCACCCTCATGCGCAGCTGGTACTTGTCCCGCAGCCGGACGATCTCCGCCATCACCGGCGAGGCGTGGTGGGCGTCAATGGCCTGCTGGTCCCTCCAGCTGTCGATGAGCAGCACGGTTTCCGGGTCCTCCATAGGGAAGAAGTATTCATACCGCTCATTCCCCGCCCCCGCACGGATCTGCTGAACAATCCCGCCGGCGGTCATCTCCTCCGCGAATTTCCGTGCGCTTCCATTCTCTCCGGTATAATAAATGTTGACTGTAACTGCCATATTCGTATCTCCTCCCTTCTATCTGGGCTCCAGCGCGGAATGCAGCTTGTCTGTAATGGCGCCCTGGAACAGGGGGGTGGAGTGGCCATGGAGGGTCTCCAGCCCGGCGGCGGCCATGCGGGGGTCGATCTGCCCGCCCATGAAGAGGTCCATGTCCAGCACGAACTTCACCTCCGGATCCTGGGGGGCGTTGGGGCCGTTCTGCTTCATCATGCCGGGGCCGGCGTGGAGCTTCACGCGGCAGGAGCTGTCCAGGTTCAGCTCCACGTCAAGGGAGCACTTGCGGGCGGTGCGCTCGTCCACGTCCTCCTCCGCCAGCACGCCCAGGTAGGGCGCGGCGATCAGCTCCCGCCAGGGCTCCTCCTCCAGCTCCAGGGCCTTGCGGGAGATGAGGTTCACATACCGCAGGCCGATGCGCTCAAAGAAGGCGGGCTTGTAGATGTGGATAAACCGGGCCAGGGGCAGGTCCAGCTGCTTGCCGAAGTCCTCCCAGCCGGGGTAGGCCACGGTGGACAGGGAGATGAAGGCGCTGGTCAGATTCAGCTTCCAGCGCCCGTCGGCGGAGATGAAGTTGTGGTTGGTCACCGGCTTGGGGGACTCCAGCTTGGCGTTGGGGGTGCCCATGCCGGTGATCCGCGCGCCGGGCTGCTCCTCCCGGGCGGCGTAGCGGGGAAACATGCCCCGGACGGCGTCCTGAAAATCCACCGGGTCCTTGGCCCCGATGGACAGAATGGCGGGAAAACGCAGCTGGCAGATCACCTCGGCCAGCTGGGACTTGTCGTAATGAACGCGGGGACTGTCAGAATACAGCATGACGCCTCTCCTCCTGCAACACTCGTGAAGCCGCATTCACGGCTTCCCATTTCCCCTATTGTATCCCCAATGGAGAGAAAAGTCAAACAGAACTGTTGGAATTCCATAGAAATCACGATTGACAATCCCCGCCCCGTCTCTTAATATAGGGGGAGACCGCCGTCCCCCGGGGGACGGCGCATTCTGAATCGCGCGCGGAGGTTATCATGTCTGTTATTTTAGGAATCGACATCGGCGGCTCCACCACCAAGATCGTGGGGCTACGTTCAGACGGCGGCGCCATCGCCATGCACCGGGTCCAGGCCCAGGACCCCATCACCTCCCTGTACGGGGCAATGGGGAACTTCCTGCATACCAACCTCCTCCAGCTGGGGGACGTGTCCCGGATCGCCCTGACCGGGGTGGGCGCCTCCTATGTGGACGAGGACATCTACGGCATCCCCACGGAGAAGGTGGAGGAATTCACCGCCGTGGGCACGGGCGGACTGGCCCTCAGCGGCCAGGAGCTGGCGGTGGTGGTCAGCATGGGCACCGGTACCGCCTTCATCCGGGCGGAGCGGGGCAGGCCGGTACAGCACCTGTGCGGCTCCGGGGTGGGGGGCGGCTCCCTGGCGGGGCTGTGCTCCCGGCTGTGCGGCACAAGAAAGTACGCCCAGATCATGAAGCTGGCCGCCGAGGGGGACGTGACGCGGGTGGACCTGACCGTGGGCGACCTGACACGGAACAGCCACCCCTCCCTGCCGCTGGACATCACCGCCGCCAATTTCGGCAATGTGTCCGACGACGCCACTCCCGGCGACTTTGCCGCCGGGGTGGTGAATATGGTCCTCCAGTCCATCGGCACCACGGCGGTCATGTCCTGCCGGGCCTGCGGGTGCGGGACGGCGGTGCTGACGGGCTTCATGTCCAACCTGCCCCAGGCGCGGGCCTGCTTCGACCTCTTCACCCGGCTCCACGGCATCCGGTTCATCATCCCTGAGAACGCCGCCTACGCCACCTCCATCGGCGCGGCGCTGTCCATCATGGAGGCGCAATAGGGCAAAAAAAGAAAATTACGGGGGAGTGACCATGACCATCCAAGAATTTTTTCAGGAGCACCCTGCCGCGGCGGTGGCCTTTTCCGGAGGCGTGGACTCCGCGTGGCTGCTCCATGAGGCGGCGGCCTGGGCGGAGAGGACCGCCGCGTACTTTGTCCATACGCCCTTCCAGCCGGACTTTGAGCTGGCCGACGCCCGGGAGACCGCCGGGCGGATCGGGGCGGAGCTGACGGTCATTGATTTCGATATCCTCACGGTCCCGGAGGCCGCCGCCAACCCGCCGGACCGGTGCTATTCCTGCAAGCGGGCGTTGTTCACCCTGCTCCTGGAGGCCGCCCGCAGGGACGGCTTCCCTCTGCTGCTGGACGGCAGCAACGCTTCTGACGACGCGGAGGACCGCCCGGGGATGCGGGCCCTGCGGGAGCTGGGCGTCCGTTCCCCCCTGCGGGAGTGCGGCGTCACCAAAGCGGACATCCGCCGCCTGTCGCGGGAGGCCAGGCTGCCGGTGTGGGACAAGCCCTCCTACGCCTGTCTGGCCACCCGCATCCCCGCCGGGACCCCCATCACAGCGGAGAACCTGCGCCGGGTGGCGGAGGGCGAGGCCGCGCTGATGGCTCTGGGGCTGTCCGACTTCCGCCTGCGGCTGCGGGGCGAAGACGGGCTGCTCCAGGTCCGGGCGGAGCAGGCCGGGCTGGCCTGCCGCCTGCTGGCGGAGCCGCCCGCTGCGCTGACGGAGCATTTCCGCGCCGTCTTCCTGGACGAAACGCCCAGGGAGGCCAGGGAAACATAAAAGGACAGCCCCGCAGGCATTACGCCCCGGGGCTGTCCTTCCCGCGCCGCTTCAGAGCCCGCGCCCCCAGGCGCCGGCTGCGGCTACATTACTCGCAGAGCAGATCGTCGTCGTAATCGTCAAACTCGGGGCAGCGCCTGCTGTGCAGGCGGCCGGCCACCGAAGCGGCGTCCTCGGCCAGCTTATCCCAGCACCCGATCACCAGGCAGATCAGGCCCGCTAACGCCAGGGACAGGCCGACGATCTTCATTACAAAACGCCATGTACTCTTCATGTTAGGACCTCCCAATATCAAAGTTGCCCCTTTAGTATAGTACAGACCGGCGAAAATTACAACATTTTTTTCCGTCCCGGCGGGGAAATCATTTTCCGGAAACGCCGCCCTGTTGGGACGGAACGGATTTCCGCAGTCACGCCTGGATTCCCAGCACCCACGAGGCGAAGCGGAAATAAATCAGCAGGCTCAGCACGTCCACAATGGTGGTGATGAAGGGCCCCGCCACCACGGCCGGGTCCAGCTTCAGCCTGTCCGAGATCATGGGCATCAGGCATCCTACGATCTTGGCGCAGAACACAGTGAAGACCAGCGTCAGGCAGATCACCGCCGCCACCGGCATGGTGATATCCGCGTTTTGCAGCAGCAGCCGGTCGACCAGCATCAGTTTCGCGAAGTTGCACGCCGCCAGGATCGCTCCGCAGGTCACCGCCACCCGGATCTCCTTCCATAGAACGGCGAACAGGTCGCTGAAATGGACCTCGTCCAGGCTCAGGGAGCGGATGAGGGCCACGCTGGACTGGTTGCCGGAGTTGCCGCCGGTGTCCATGAGCATGGGGATAAACACCGTCAGCACCGAGCAGGCCGCCAGAGCGTCCTCAAAGCTGGCAATGACCATTCCGGTGAAGGTGGCGGACAGCATCAGCAGCAGCAGCCACGGGATGCGGCTCTTCACCGTCTCCCACACGCCGGCGCGCAGGTAGGGCTTGTCCGAGTGGGTCATGCCGGCGATGTGCTCAAAGTCCTCGGTGGCCTCCTCCTCAATGACGTCAATGGCGTCGTCGATGGTGACGATGCCCACCAGCCTGCGCTCGTCGTCCACAATTGGCATCGCCAGGAAGTCGTACTTGCTCAAATCCTGGGCCACGTCCTCCCGGTCGTCCATGGTGGAGGCGGCGACGACGTTGGTCTCCATGATGTCCTCAATCACGTCGTCCTGCTCCGCCAGCAGCAGGGTCCGGATGGACACCAGCCCCAGCAGATGGCGGCTGGTGTCAGTGACGTAGCAGATGTTGATGGTCTCCTTGTCCACGCCGGTGCGGCGGATGCGCTTGATGGCGTCCTCCACGGTCATGTCCCGTTTCAGGTCCACAAACTCGGTAGTCATGATGGACCCGGCGGAGTCCTCGGGATATTTGAGGATTTCGTTGACGCTGCGGCGGGTCTCCGGGTCGGTGTGGCGCAGGATGCGCTTGACCACGGACGCGGGCATCTCCTCGATGAGGTCCACCGTGTCGTCCACGTACAGCTCGTCCAGCACCTCCTTCAGCTCGGCGTCGGAGAAGGTCCGGATAAGCAGCTCCTGCTCCTCAGGGTCCATCTCCACGAAAGCCTCCGCCGCCAGCTCCTTGGGCAGCAGGCGGTAGAGGAGGGGGAGCCGGTCCGACTGCATCTCCGCCAGGATGGCGGCGATGTCCGCGGGCTCGAAGGGGAGCAGCATGTCCCGGATGTCATGCCATCGCTTTCGTTGGGATAATTCCTCTATTTCTTCCATGACGCGGCTGTTTTCCAAATCCAACATGGCGCTCCTCCTTTCTTTTTCCGTGCGCCGCTGCGCGGCGCACGGCTAGTTGGTTCCATTCGTTACCCCGGGGCTGCGCGCCCCGGACGGGCGGTTACTTTTTGCTTGTGCAAAAAGTAACCAAAAACACACCAGGACCTACGGTTCCGGACTCCCTTCTCGGTGATGCCTCCGGCATGACCTCGGCGGGGGATTCCCGGACACACCTGCAAATGAAGAGCTGCGGCGCCCCGTGAACAAAAAGTCCTGCGGGCATCTGATCCAAAGGCTTGGTAATATTCCAACTCCGCCTGCCGGCCTGTTAATGGGGGAGAGCCTGCAATGGGGGTGTTCTGAGGCAGCATATTCTGGCCTGATACATCCGGATATCATCCGCCCCTGTCACAGCCGGTTCACCACCGGGATGACCATGGGGCTGCGCTTGGTGTGCTTGAACAAATACCCGCTGATGGCGGACTTCACCGAGCCCTTCAGCTCCGCCGCGTCGCGCCCGCCCTTGCCCAGGGCCGACAGCGCGGCGGAGTTGGCCACCTCCGCCAGCTCCCGCATCAGGTCCACGCTCTCCTTCACATAGATGAACCCCCGGGTGATGATCTCCGGCTCGTTGAGAAGCTGGCCGTGCTGGATGTTCAGAATCACGACCACCATGCCGTCCTCCGCCAGAATCTTCCGGTCCCGCAGGACCACGGCCCCCACGTCGCCCACGCCGCTGCCGTCCACCAGCACCGACCCGGAGGGGGCGGGCGTCTCCGCAATCTTGATGTTCTTGTTGGTCAGCTCGATGACGCTGCCGATGTCCGCCAGGACGATGTGCTTCCGGTCCATGCCCATCTCCATGGCCAGCTCCATATGGCGGCGGAGCATCCTCTGCTCGCCGTGGAGGGGGATGAAGAACCGGGGCCGGGTCAGGGCGTGGATGATCTTCAGCTCCTCCTGGCAGGCGTGGCCGGACACATGGAGGGGATCGGACTTGTCGTAAATCACGTCCACGCCCTTGCGGAACAGCTCGTTGATGACCCGGCCGATGGTTTTCTCATTGCCGGGGATGGCGCTGGCGGAGATGATGACCCGGTCGCCGGGCCCCACATCGATCTGCCGGTGCTGGGAGAAGGCCATGCGGTACAGGGCGCTCATCTCCTCCCCCTGGCTGCCGGTGGTGACGATGACCTGCTGGTCCATGGGCAGGGATTTGATCTTGTTCACGTCCACCACCGTGTTTTTGGGCAGCTTCATATAACCCAGCTCCGTAGCCACCCGCATGATATTTTCCATGCTGCGGCCCGTGACGGCCACCTTCCGCCCACAGGCCGCCGCCGCGTCAATGACTTGCTGGATGCGGTGGACATTGGAGGCGAAGGTGGTGACGATGATCCGCTGCTTGCAGCCGTTGAACAGCCGGTCAAAGGTTTTGCCCACAATGGATTCGCTCATGGTGTAGCCGGAGCGCTCCACGTTGGTGGAGTCCGCCAGCAGGGCCAGCACGCCCTCCTTCCCCAGCTCGCCGAAGCGGCCCAGGTCGATCACGTCCCCGTCGATGGGGGTGGAGTCGATCTTGAAGTCGCCGGTGTGGACGATGACGCCCATGCTGGTGTGGATGGCGAAGGCCACGGAGTCCGCGATGGAGTGGTTGACGTGGATGAATTCCACGTAGAACTTGCCCACCCGGATCATCTCCCCGGCCTCCACGGTGACGAGTTTGGTCTGCTTGGTCAGGCCGTGCTCCTCCAGCTTCAGCTTGATAAGCCCCGCCGTCAGCCGCGTGCAGTACACCGGCATATTCACCTGCTTGAGGACATAGGGAATGGAGCCGATATGGTCCTCATGTCCGTGGGTGATGAACAACCCCCGGATGCGGGCCCTGTTTTTCACCAGGTAGGTCACGTCGGGAATCACCAGGTCGATGCCGTACATGTCCCCGTCGGGGAAGCCCATGCCGCAGTCCACCACGATGATCTCGCCGCCGTGTTCGTAAACGGTCATATTCTTGCCGATCTCGTTAAGACCGCCAAGAGGGATAATTTTCATTTTTTCTGCCAAAATAAATGTCTCCTTTTTGTTCAAATAAAGATTTTTACGTAAGAAAAGCGCAACGCAAACAGACGGGAAGGACGCCCTTTTCTGACCGCACCTCACATCGTGGGCCGTACAGGGGCCTCTCCCGCTTTGGCCGAAATGGCTTTTCGCGTACCGCAGTCCGGAAGCGGCTATACCAAGGGACCGCCCGGCTACGGAATATTTTTATCACAGGCCCGCCCGCAACGGCCTGGGAAAAACAACGTCAGGGTCCTGCGCCGTACTGCGCAAGGAACCAATTTAACATAGTATACCACAGCTTTTTCAAAAAGTATACATAAATTTTCTGGGGGCTGCGGAAATCAATTTTCAGCGCAGGGACCTGCGAACAGCAGAATCCGTGCAGGGGCGCACATTGTGCGCCCCTGCACAGTCTGGCGCGGTTTGAAAGATGGCTCTTCCGGAAATTGATTTCCCCGCATTTTGTAAACGCCCCTTGACAAACCTGACGGCGTGTGATATATTGATTACATCGACATACGATATATCAGGTTACAGATAGGAGTGCGTCACAATGAACACAGAAAAGCAGAGATGGTTCGCTGCCGCCGGCGGGCTGTTGGCGGCGGCCTACCTGGCCCTCAACAACCTGCTGCCCTCCCCGCCGGAGTTCCTGCTGGGGCTGCTGCTGGGACTGGGCGCGGCGCTCATGCTGACGGGACTGCTGCCTGCGGAGGCCTGGCGGAAGCTGAGGAAGCGGAAACGCCGTGGAGAATAAAAACCAGCCGCTCACCGAGGCCCTGTTCTACATCCTTCTGGCCACCCGCCAGCCTATCCACGGCTACGGCATCATCCTGGAGGTGGCCGGGATGACCGGCGGACGGGTGAACCTGGGGCCGGGGACCCTGTATGGAGCCATCAACTCCCTGCTGGAAAAGGGTTGGATCGTCCTCTACAGCGCGGAGCTGGGGTCCCGGAAAAAGAAGGAATATATCATCACCGACGCAGGCCGCGCGGTCTTTGCGGAGGAGCTGCGGCGGCTGCGTGAGCTGGTGCGGAACGGCGAGAAAATGGAGGGCGGGACATGATCCGTTGGAAATTCACCTTTGACACGGACGAGGAGCAGGACTGGCTCAACGACTATGCCCAGCGCGGCTGGGCTATGTCCAGCTTCTTTGCGGGGATCGTCACCTTTGTCCCCAGCCAGCCAGGGGAGTACATCTATCAGATCGACCTCCTGCCGGGGAAGGGCATCTTCGCCAGGAACTACGAGGACTATGTGATCTTCATGAACGAGATGGGCGTGGAGGTTTTGCAGCGGTGGGGGAGGTGGGTGTATCTCCGCAAGCGGGCCGAGGACGGTCCCTTCGAGGCTTATACCGACGCGGCTTCCAAGATCGAGCTGTACCAGCGTATCCGGAAGATGTTCATCTGGGCTCTTTGCATCGTGTTCCTGTGCTCATTCAGCGCCTGGAACCTGCTGTTCCAGTTTCCGGAGGATATGTTCTCCCGGGGACTGGTGGGGGGCTATGTTGTGATACTGGCGGTGATGCTGCGGGCCGTGTGGCAGTGCTCCTGGAAAATCAAGGAGCTGGAACGGCAGAACCGGTAGAGAGGAGAAGACAATGAAAAAAGCGAGGAGCATCAGCTTTTGCGCCCTTGTCCCGGCTCTTCTGGTGATGGCGGTGAACATGATGGAGATCCCGCTGCCGGACTGGACGGTCAGGAGCGCGGGGGTTGTCATGCTGCTGGCCCTGCCGGGTGCGGCGTACTGCGCCGTAAGGGGACTATGGAGCAACAGGGCGCGGGGAAACGCGGAATACGGCGCCTGAGCTCTGCGGACTCTGCATTCAATGGAAAACCCCTGTGGGGCGCACCATGTGCGCGTCCACAGGGGTTTCGTGTCTGAAAAATGATTTCCTCCGTCATGGCAAGGTTGCTTCCCTCACCGTTTTATGCTATAATCTCCCCAAAAAGCAAGGAGGCGCGCTATGAGCGGAACACTATATCTGGTCGCCACCCCCATCGGCAACCTCAGCGACCTCAGTCCGAGGGCGGCGGACACGCTGGCACAGGCGGATTTCATCGCCGCCGAGGACACCCGGGTGACGATGAAGCTCCTGTCCCACCTGGGGCTGAAAAAGCCTATGGTCAGCTACCACGAGCACAACAAGGCATCCGCCGGGCAGACGGTCCTTGCCCGGCTGCTGTCCGGCGAGAACTGCGCTCTGGTTACCGACGCGGGCACTCCCGCCGTCAGCGACCCCGGCGAGGACCTGGTCCGCCTGTGCGCCGAAAACGGCGTGGCCGTCCAGTCCATCCCCGGCTGCTGCGCTCTGATTTCGGCTCTGGCCGTCAGCGGCCTGCCTACAGGCCGGTTCGTTTTCGAGGGCTTCCTGCCTGTGAACCGGGCCCAGCGGCGGGAGCGGCTCCAGGCCCTTCTGGGCGAGGAGCGCACCATCCTCTTCTACGAGGCCCCCCACAGGCTGCGGAGCGCTCTGGAGGATCTGCGCACCGCCTTTGGCGACCGTCCCATCGCCCTGTGCCGGGAGCTGACCAAGCTCCATGAGGAGACCCGCCGGACCACCCTGGCCCAGGCTGCGGCCTATTACCAGGAAAACGAGCCCCGGGGGGAGTATGTCCTGGTGGTCTCCGGAGCCGCCCCGGCGGAGGAGGGGGCAGTCAGCCTGGAAGAGGGTGTGGAGCTGGTGCTGGCACGCCGGGCGCGGGGCGAGCGGATGAAGGATGCTGTGCGGCAGGTGGCCGCCGACACCGGTCTGGCCCGGAATGAGCTGTACGACGCGGCCCTGCGCGCGGCCCAGAACGAGGCGTAAGCGCCCGATTCACCCTTGACGGCGCCCTGCAAACCGCATAATTGATTTCCATGGTTCCGATAAACAATCTGTTGCGGATGTGGGATAATTGCGGTACAATCGTACTGTGAAATTCTCTGTTTTGCACAATTGCTAAAAGCCTTGCAACAGAACGTATTTAGAAAAATTTAAGATTGATTTTCTCTTCAAACATAAGAAGATAAGCACTTTTGCAGATAATCAACCTAAAATTCAGGGTGCGGCGAGCGGAGCGAGCCGCCGCCCTATTACTCTTTATTGCCTCTTGTCCGCCTCTTTCTAAATGCTTTCTTCCAGTTCTTTATAGATTTCTTTTCCCATTTTATCAAAATCAATGCTCATTTTTCGTTCTGTTCCATATTAAAATTTTCATGCTATTTTCTGTATTAATAATAAGAAATAGCGTTATTTTGCTACTTATGATCTCTATTTTCTTTCATAAACGCAATTATAGGCAAGTAACTTTGTAAAGACATAGCTATTCTACCTCCTTTCTTCTTACTTTCTTATATTATATCATAAAAATTTTTTTACCACAAACTGTCGCTATCATGTAGTCTCTATAATTTTCTCAGATACCCTATTGCCGCTCTGTAAAAGTATTGTATTTACTGTCATTTTTCAAGTGTTTCCTGTGCCAGCTTTTGAACTCATTTTCTGTATTTAAAACGAGCAAGGGTAGGCTGAATTACAAAAAATAAGGGCGCATAAATGAGGCTTAAAGCCTCACCAGTGCGCTCTGATGTGCTTTCCCCTGCGACTACTTTCGTTTGTCACCAGCGGCAGAAACATTGACCTTGCTATAACATGGCGAACGGGCCGCCGAAAATCGGCGGCCCGGAGTTTTTGCCCTTATTCCCTTGCCAGCTTGTAAAAGGTGCAGCGAGTAGTGCCTGTTAGCCCCATAGCCTTGCGAGCGGTAATCTCCCCGGCTTTCCATGTGTTACACTCTCCTTTTGCTCTCTTGTGATAATAAGAGTATAACATAAGCGTCTGAAAAATTAAGAACAATTTGCAGAGACAAAATCAGGGCCGTTTTGTGGGTTTTCAATATGTCTATAAAGATATAACTTTTACAGACTTTTCTCTATCTTCTCCCTTTCAGCCCTAATACAATATCTGCTGATACATTGTAGTATTTGCATAGTGCTATTAAGTGCCTGATTGGGAGTTCATTTGCTCCACGCTCATATCTCGCATACATAGTCTGTGAAGTTCCTAATATCTCTGCTACTTCTCTTTGGGTTAAATCATTATCTTCTCTCAATCCTCTTAAATAGCTAATGTAGTATTCCATAGTCTGCGTTTCTCCTTTTGCATTATGATGCCTAAAGAGTAGCAGAGTAAAAATATTCACTATTGACTTTAATAAATATTTGTACTAAAATGATTGCAATACCCCAGCGAACAACAAAATTAGACGGAGGTAGACACAATGAAGAAACTATTAGCCCTTATCCTTGCGGCGGCTCTGGCCCTCGCTCTGGTGGCCTGTGGCGGCGATAGCGGAGCAGGGGACACCAACACGCCCAGCGGCGGCATGACAAAGGAGGAAATGTTGGAGCAGGCAACGGAATGTGATGCGGCGAAAATAGCAGGAGAAACAGCCAATAATATTGCACGGGCAACACAAACATACTGCGGAAAGACACTTTCAATAAAAGGGTTAATTCGTGAAATATGTGCTGACCATATTCAAATAGAATCAAATACTATTGTTCGTTTCAAAGTTTATCTTCCTGTAGAAGATATTGCTAATTTAGAAAACGGACAACTCGTGACTATTGTTGGAAATACAGGAGCAGAAATTACAGAGGAGCCATTAGCCCCTGGTATTCCGCAAAATATATATGTTTATGAAGTAAATCCGGCCTATTTTGTAACAGATATTTATGAATATACTGGAACGCCAGAAAATAAAAATGATAGTTTTCCCGGTGCATGGAATGTTGAGTTTTCTGAAGGTGGTAATCTCGAATATCGAAGGTTAGTTTATTTTGACAGTAGCGTTGATGTCAGTCAATACCAAGGAAAGGAAAGGAAAGGAAATTACATTTTCGGCTAAAAATGTTGGTGGATACAAAGGGCATTATTATGATGCAATTATCGTAGAATAATATAAGGCGGCTTGTATTATCAATACAAGCCGCCTTTCCTCTTGATAATTCAATAGCAAACCTTTACACTATACCCATACTACAAAGAGGAGGCGACAAATATGGCAGAACAAAAACAGCGCAAGCACTGGCAAGAAATGCCCTTTCGGGGACTGGACAATAAAGCACTGATTGAACACTCTATTAAGCCTTGGAAAGAAAAAGGGAGCGGAAGCCCCGACTTATCTGCCACAGTTGGACGCTGAAAAAATCCCTTTCACCGCTGAAATGAAGCAGAAGCGGCGGGAGGAATTGCAGAAGAAAAAGAAGCGGCAGAAGCAAGGTGAAAGAATGGCAGAGCTTGACGAGCCTTTATATACCGCTGAACAAATAGAAGAAATTTTAGGCGATATTAAAGAAATACCTAAGTACGCCGCCTTAAAAATCAAAAGAATGTATTGTGAAAAGTATTATCCCGCAATCCTTCCCCACAAAAAAGAGACTACCTCTTTCGCTGACGAGATAGCAAAAGCCCCTTTGCATCACCTCTTAGAGGTATTCTAGTGTAAATCAAAGCAATTTATTACTTCCGAACCGAAAGGTCGGAAGTAATATAATGACTGGGGTGCGAGGTGGTATGACAGACTGGGAAAAAATGTATCTGCATCTGTTTCAAGAAACCGAACGGGCTATCAATATCCTTATCGAGGCCCAGCAGCAATGCGAGGTGCTGCATATCACCGTGCCGGGTGGCGGTTGTCCCGTTTTGTAATATGTGTGGAAATTGTCAATTTTTATCGAAAATTTTTGCCCTGTTCCTGCCCTTCCCCCTTGCAATCCGGGACAAGATGTGTTATGATGTAAGTCCTGTGATATGGAATTTTGCGCATCGGCGCTTCCATCAAATTCTTGGAGGTATGTTCCCATGACCCTGTTTATCACGATCCTTCAGCTGCTGTGCGGTCTGGCGGTCATTCTGGCGGTGCTGTTCCAGTCCGGTAAGAGCGCCGGTCTGTCCGGCGCCATCGGCGGCGTGGCCGACACCTTCATGTCCAAGGGCAAGGCCAAGACCTTTGACGCCAAGCTGGCCAAGGCTACCAAGTGGATCGGCGCTGTGTTCATTGTGCTGACCCTGGTGCTGAACATTCTGAGCGTCCGGGGATAATTCCCCTGACAGAAGCGCCCGCGCTGTGAACGCGGGCGCTTCTGCTTTTTATTCCCCTCCGGCCTCCGCCAGCCGCGCCAGCAGGGTCCGGAAGTCCTCCCGCCCGCGCAGGGGGGCCAGCTCCCCGCTCTCTTCCAGGGCCGCGCGGATATACTTTGCCAGATACCCGGCGGACATGCCTGAGCTGCGCATGTTCAGCCTGCCGTAGAACGCGCTGCGAAGCTCCTTGCCGCTGTTCAGCCGCGTCCACTGAGCCAGACTCCAGTCCACATACTTCGTCAGGGCCTTCATAGCCTCTTCCGGCTCCCCCTGCCCCAGCAGGACCTCCGCCCGCAGCATGTGCAGAGAACCGGTCAGCCCGCCCAGCTCCTCGCTGCGCAGAACCCGCTCCGCCGCCAGCGCGGTGTCCACGCATACCATTGCCTGCGTCCAGTCCTTCCGGCGGCGGGCCGCATTGTACATCCCCACCAGCGCCAGCGTCACATCCCGCCCCGCGCTCCACAGCTCCGTCTGGTACAGCTCTTCCGCCTTGTCCAGCTCGCCCTTCCGCAGCAGGATGTTGGCCCGCACCATCCGCGCATTCGTCTGCGCCGCCGGTTCCTCATCCAGAAGAGCCAACGCCTCGTCCAGCTCCTCCCGCATGATATGGAGATTCACCAGCATACTCCGGGCGTTTGCCGCCAGCGGCGGGTCGTCGCTTTTCCGGCTTTCCTTCAGCAGCGCGATTGTCCGGTTCATATGATGTTCCATCCGATCTGTATTGGAAAACGACGGCATATACATGATGTATAGTCCTGCCACCGCACATTTCAGCCGCAGATCATCCGGATACTCTCGCAGCAGGGCCTCACAGGAGGCCGCCGCTTCTTCCACCTTGTTTTCCTCAAAGAGCTTCCGCCGTTCCTCCAGCAGGGCGTTGATCTCCTCCATACTCAGTGCTGGACGGAAATCCAGCAGGGCGTCCACCGTCGTCCCCAGCAGCCGGGCCAACGGGCACAGCGCCGGCACATCCGGTATGGCGGCGCTGGTCTCCCACTTGCTCACCGCCGCGCCGGTGATACCCAGAGCCGCCGCCACCTGCTCCTGCGTGAGCCCTTTCGCCCGTCTCAGATGTTGAATCTTCTTTCCGATCTCCATAGCCGTGTTCCTCATTTCTCAGAGGCGTCCCTCCGTTTTCCGGGCCCGCTTATATGGTAACACAGCCTGCGCTTTTCCGCAACGGATGGTCAGTTGAATCCCGCCGCCGCTTCCTCAACCGCCATTCAACTCAGCGTCCGCACCCGGTCCGGTCTGGCGTACAGCACCCCCGGCTGGGGCGTGACCCCTTGGATACGGAACAGCTCCTCTACTGTGACGAAGGCGTAGCCGTCCTCTCGCAGCCGGTCAATAATCTCCAGCGCAGCCGCCACACTGGTGGGATAGAAGTCGTGGAGCAGAATGATGTCCCCCGGCTGGACCGTGCTCAGTACGGCGTCCACCACCTTCTGGCTGTCCAGCAGCTTCCAGTCCTGGGGGTCCACCGACCAGTAGATCATCGGTGTTTTGATGAGCTTGGCCTTCTGGCTGTCGATGGCCCCGTAGGGCGGCCGCAGCCAGAAACTGCCCTCCCCTGACGCCTCCCGCAGCAGCACCTCGGATTTCTGGATCTCCTCCACCACCGAGTCCTTGTCCGCTGTCTTCAGGCGGACGTGGGAATAGGTGTGGTTGCCGATCTGGTGGCCCTCCGACTTCATCCGCCGGATCAGGCACTCGTTATGGGGAACCTGCTCCCCGACGACGAAGAACGTCGCCGCCGCCCCCCTTTCCAGCAGGCCGTCCAGCAGCTCGGACGTGGTGTCCGCCCTGGGACCGTCGTCGAAGGTCAGGGCCACATATTTGGGCTCCTCCACCAGGTCCGCCAGGGTCTCCTCATCCAGCTCTCCCAGTATCTCCATTGGAATCTCCGCCGGGGCGGCGGTACCGTAGGCGGACAGGTCCGGCTCAATAGGCTGGGCGCAGGCCGCCGCCTGCATCAGAAACAGGCCCGCAAAAACCAGACAGAATGTCTTTTTCATGTTTTTTCCCTCCTTTCCCGCATACTTTGGCATAGTATGTCCAGGAAATGAGAAAATAAGCGCCAGACAGCCTGATCCACGCAGGCATCCTTTTTTTGCCTGGATTTCAATCGCTTTCGTCCGTCATATTGCGGAATACATACCAGCCGCTGCCGGCAAGGATTTTTTCCGCGTCTGGCTGCTCTGTTCCGAAATTTTCCAGCATGGCACAGGGCTTTCCGGAACCTCTTCTCCTCCTCTTCTCCTCACCTTTTATGAAATCTTCTTGACACGAGGCGCTGCTGCTGGTAATATAATGGGGATGAAAACCGCGAGGAACGGAAAGAGTACCCATGGCAATCTGGCAGAGAAGGGCCGCCGCTGGCTGAAAGCGGCCCTCTGGGAGCGGTGGGGAACGTGCGTCCGGGAGCGGGAGGGGCAGCGCCCTCCGCATGGGCAGCGATAGAGGCCCTTTGAGTGAAACAGGAGAGTGGGACCGCGCCCTGCGCCTCTCCGTCCAGTGGGACGGAGGGCGTTTTTTGTTGGCGCAAGCAGCGTTGGGCTCCGCCCAAACCCGGCAGGGGCCTTGCCCCTGCACCCCACCGCCTTTGAAAAGGCGGCCCAAACTTTTGTCCGCGCTGTGCGCACAGCCCCTTAAAACCATCAGTAAAGGACCGACCCTATGTTAATCGAAACCCTGACCGCCTACCAGCGCCGCGACCCGGCGGCGCGGGGGAAGCTGGAGATCTTCCTGCTGTACGCCGGTGTCCACGCTATTATTTGCTACCGCTTCGCCCACTGGCTGCACCGCCATCAGCTGTGCTTTCTGGCCCGGTTCGTATCCCAGTGGAGCCGCTTCTGGACCGGGATTGAGATTCATCCCGGAGCCGTCATCGGCCGGCGTCTGGTCATCGACCACGGCACTGGCATCGTGATTGGCGAGACCGCGGAGATTGGCGACGATGTGCTGCTGTACCAGGGCGTGACCCTGGGCGGCACCGGCAAGGATATGGGCAAACGCCACCCCACTTTGGGGAATAATGTGATGGTGGGCGCGGGCGCCCGTGTGCTGGGTCCCATCACCATCCATGACAACGCCCGCATCGCCGCCGGTGCTGTCGTGCTCCAGGACGTTCCCGCCAACGCCACCGCCGTGGGCGTTCCCGCCCAGATCGTCCGCGTCAATGGCGAGAAGGTCCGGCGCTACGCCGATGAGGTGGACCAGACCAGCATCGTCAACCCCACCCTGCAAAAGATAGATGCCCTGACAAAGCGGGTGGAGGAGCTGGAGAAAAAGCTGCAAGAAGCTGAAAATAAGAAGGAGAATTGACCTATGTATCTGTATAATTCCGCTACCCGCCGCAAGGACGAGTTCGTCCCCAACCACCCCAACATCGTAAAAATGTATACCTGCGGCCCCACGGTCTATGACTATGCCCATATCGGCAACCTGCGCTCCTATCTCATGGAGGATGTGCTGGAGAAGTTCCTGCGCTATGAGGGCTACAACGTCAAGCGCGTTATGAATATCACCGATGTGGGCCATCTCTCCTCCGACGCCGACACCGGCGAGGACAAGATGCTCAAGGGGGCTAAACGGGAAAACAAATCGATTCTGGACATCGCCCATTTTTACACGGACGCTTTTTTTGCCGACTGTGCCAAGCTGAACATCAAACGCCCCGACGTGGTGGAGCCTGCCACCAACTGCATTGATGAGTATATCGGACTTATTACCAGGCTGCTGGATACAGGCTATGCCTATCCGGCTGGCGGCAACATCTATTTTGACACCAGCAAGCTGGACCGCTACTATGTATTTAACGACCATGATGCCGAGGATCTTGCCGTGGGCGTCCGCGAAGGCGTGGAGGAGGACGGAAATAAGCGGAACAAGAGCGATTTCGTCCTCTGGTTCACCCAGTCCAAGTTCGAAGATCAGGCGCTCAAATGGGATTCTCCCTGGGGGGTAGGCTACCCCGGCTGGCACATCGAATGCTCCGCCATCTCCATGAAGCACTTGGGCGAGGAGCTGGACATCCACTGCGGCGGCATCGACAACGCCTTCCCCCACCACACCAACGAGATCGCGCAGAGTGAGGCGTACCTGGGCCATAAATGGTGCAGCTGGTGGATGCATGTGCTGCATCTGAACACGCCTGCCGGCAAGATGAGCAAGAGCAAAGGCGAAAAGCTCACGCTCTCGCTGCTGGAGGATAAGGGGTATGATCCGTTGTCCTACCGCCTGTTCTGCCTCCAGAGCCACTACCGCAAGTCGCTGGTGTTCTCCTGGGAGAACCTGGACAACGCCCAGGGCGCGTATAACAAGCTGATCGCCCGCATTGCCTCCCTGAAGCCGGAGGACGGAGAAATCGACCAATCCGTCTTTGCCGCGCAGAAGGAAAAATTCCGCAAGGCCCTGGGTAATGACCTGAATACCTCCCTTGGCGTCACAGCCCTCTATGACGCGCTGAAGGTCCAGGCCAACGATGCCACCAAGCTGGCCATCTTGGCGGATTTCGACCAGGTCCTGGGGCTGAGCCTCCTGGAGAAGTCCGCCGCCAGACGGGAAGCGGACGCCAAAGCCAAAGCCTCCTCCGCAGCCTCCGGCGGCATCGTCATCACCGGCGAGGGCGACCCTGCCATTGACGCCCTGGTCCTCCAGCGGGCCGAGGCCAAGAAGTCGAAAAACTTCGCTGAGGCCGACCGGATTCGCGACGAGCTGAAAGCGCAGGGAATCGAAGTCACAGACACAAAAGATGGCGCAGTCTGGAAACGGGTATGAAATAGCAGGAGACCGGGGAAATTCCCCGGTCTCCTGCTATTGGGGTGCAGCTATTGGCCGTTCAGCTTTTTACACAGCCGGTAGACCCGTGTGGCGTTGATCTCAAGCTGCCGCCTGGACAGCCCGCCGGAGCGCAGCAGCCCCATGCACTCCATCAGGTCCTTCCTGCAGCCCGGCATGAAGAGGTCCCCGCCCGCAGCCGCTACCAGTCCCGCGTGAGGCGCAGGATACCTGGAGCTTTTGCTCAGGAAGCTGCCGCCGGCGATCCAGTCGGTCATGACGATGCCCTGGAAGCCGAACTCGCTGCGCAGGACGTCGTCGATGATGTCCCGCCGCTGGCTGGTATGTACGCCGTTGAGCAGGTTGTAGCTGGTCATCGCCGCCGCAGGCTGGCTCTCCTTCACACAGATGCCGAAGCCCTTCAGATAAATCTCCCGCATGGCGCGTTCGCTGACCATGCTGTTGTTGTTGTAGCGGTTGGTCTCCTGATTGTTGGCGCAGTAGTGCTTGATGGTGACGCCGCAGCCCGGGTGACTCTGAACGCCCTGGGTCATCGCCGCCGCAAAGCGTCCGCTGAGCAGCGGATCCTCACTGAAATACTCGAAATTCCGCCCGCAGCGGATGGAGCGGTGGATATTCAGCGCCGGAGCCAGCCAGAGATGCACGCCGAAACGCACCATCTCATCCCCCACGATATCGCCGCACATCCGGGCGAACGCCAGGTCCCAGCTCTGGGCGATGGAGGCGCCGGCCGGGATGGCGGTGGCGTACTGAGGCCGGAGAACCACGCCCTTCGGGGGCCTCGCGGCCCTGGACATGACCCACCGGGCCGCGCCGGGGAGGAACTCCAGAAAGCTCTCCTGCACAGCTGTTCCCACCGCGTGCGCGCCCTTCTCATCCCGGTAGAAGACCTTGGAGAGGCGCAGCCCAGCCGGACCGTCCGCCATGACCAGGGCGGGGAAGCCCTTGTCCTTCAGAATCGAGGTGGTTTCACCCGCGGCCCCGGCCACGGAACTGCTTGCGCTGCCAATGATGCTTGCAACGCCGCCCTTCGGATCGAAGCTGCCGGTGTTGACGGTACACAGCTCCTCGTCAGACAGTCCGCGGATAAAATCGTCAACCGGGTATTCCTGGCCGTATACGGCGGCGGCGGTGGCGATGGACTCCGGCGCAACATCAATTACCGGCGTTCCGTCGGGGACCGCGTGGTCTCTTGGAGATTCCGGCTTCCAGTCTGTGAAGTCCGGCTTGCCGCAGGCGTTCTTCACCTTCCACGTGACAACATCCCGCTCCAGCCGCAGTACGGCGGCGGCGACGGTATCCACGCTGCTGTTTCCGACCCGGACGGTATAGCCGCCGCGTTCCAATAGCCAGCAGGCGTTTTCCTCGTCATAGCCCGCAAGGTCCGCCAGGGAGAAACGGACCTCCGCCGTCTCTGTCTCACCGGGCCTGAGCTCCCTGGTTTTTACAAATCCGGCCAGCTCCTGATAAGGCTCGTCCAGCTTCCCGGCTGGCACGCTGACATAGACCTGCACCACCTCGCGGCCTGCGAAAGCGCCGGTGTTGGTCACGGCCGCGCGGGCGGTCACCACCCCGCCTTCCACGGATACCTCGCCAGCTTCCATGGAGAAATCGGTATATCCCAGCCCATAGCCGAAGGGGAACAGGGCCCGCTTGCCCACGGAGTCAAAATACCGGTAGCCCACATAGATTCCTTCCCGGTAGCGGGTATCGTCCTGGCCGCACTCGTCCCCGATGTGGCAGTAATCCTCCCATGCGCTCCAGGTAGCCGCCAGCTTGCCGCTGGGACAGCTCCTGCCCAGGATGATGTCCGCCAGCACAGCGCCCGTTTCCACACCCAGCTGGCCCAGCAGAAGGATATTCTCCACGTCCATGACCGGCGACAGGTCCACCGGACCGCCTGTGTTCAGTACCAGCAAAAACCGTTGATACCGCCGCCGCAGAGACAGGATGTCCCGCCGCTCCGCCTGGGTCAGCAGGATGTCGCCCTCCATAGGGGCGCGGTCGCTCCCCTCGCCGGAAATCCGGCTGAGAACGTAGACCGCCGTGCCGCCCTCGCCCTCCAGGGGCAGACGGTACTCCGGCTCCGGCATCACCGCGCCCCAGGCGTCTATCACGGACAGCGTACGGCGCGCCCACGCCCGGCGCTTGACCTCCCAGTGAAATTTCTTCCGCGCCCGGGCGTACGCTGCGTCATAGCCATCCAGCCAGTCGCCGGTCGTAACCGTGAAGCCCACGTCCGCCAGCCCCTGCTCAACGGTGGTAAAGAATCGGCTGTTGACCTCGCCGCTGCCGGTACCGCCCTTGACCGTCCGGCGCGCGCCGGAGCCGTACAGGGCGATCTGTCCCGGCCCGGCCAGCGGGAAATCCCCGTTCCGCCGCAGGAACAGCGTGCAGCCCGCGTTTTGCTTCCTCAGTGCGGCCAGATGGTCGCGTTCATAGGCATATACTTTCAAATCCGTGTCCTCCTCAACTTGCGAACATGTATGGTCACAGCTCTCTCCGGCCCTCCAGCGCCCGCATCAGCGTGGCGTCGTCGGCAAATTCCAGGTGTCCGCCCACGGGGATGCCGTAGGCCAGCCGTGTGACCCGCACATCGAAGGGCTTCAGCAGCCGCGCAATATACATCGCGGTCGCCTCCCCCTCGGTGTCGGGATTGGTCGCCATGATGACCTCCCGGATGCCGCCCCTGGAAACCCGTTCCACCAGAGATTTGATCTCCAGGTCGTCTGGCCCCACATGGTTCATTGGCGAAATGACGCCGTGGAGCACGTGATAGCTGCCGTTGTATTCCCTGGCCCGCTCCACCGCCGCCAGATCCCTTGCGTCGGCCACCACGCAGATGGTTGACCCATCCCGCCTGGGTGAAGCGCAGATCGGGCAAAGTCCCCCGGCGGTCAGGTTCTGGCACACCGGGCAGCAGGTGACGTTCCGTTTCGCCTCCAGGATGGCGTTGGCGAACTCCTCCGCCTCCGCCTCGCTCAGCCCCAGCACATGAAACGCCAGCCGCTGCGCGGATTTGCCGCCGATCCCTGGCAGCCGCGCAAACTGCTCCACCAGCTTCTCCAGCGGCGCGGGAAAATACTCCATCAGCCTTACCCCCTTAATTCGCGTATACGGTCAGGAATATTGTCTGCTTTATATACCGAGCTTCCTGCTACCAGCACGTTGGCTCCATTGGCAATCACCGTTTTGCAGGTCAGCGGGTCGATTCCCCCATCTACCTCCAGCTCGCAGTCCGGCTTGCGGCTGTCGATCCACTCCCGAAGCTGCCGCAGCTTGGGCATCATGTCCTCCATGAACCTCTGCCCGCCGAAGCCCGGCTCCACAGTCATCACCAGCACCAGATCGCACCGCTCCAGAAACGGCAGCGCGGCCTCCGCCGGAGTTTTGGGCTTGAGCACGACTCCGGCCCGCCTGCCCTGGCTGTGGATCAGCTCCAGAGCCTTGCGGGTGTTCTCCTCCGAATCCGCCTCCACATGGACTGTGACGATGTCCGCCCCCGCCTTGCAGAACCGCTCCACGTACCGCACAGGCCGGTCGATCATCAGATGGACGTCCAGGGGCATGGCGGTGACCTTCCGCACACTCTCCACCACCGGCAGTCCGATGGAGATATTGGGAACGAACAACCCGTCCATCACGTCCACATGGAGATAGTCCGCGTCGCGGACACGAAAAATATCCCGCTCCAGATTTGCAAAATCCGCTGCGAGGATAGAGGGCGCGATCTTTATCATGAGAGCACTTCCTTTTCTTGAATTTTGGGGCGGAAAACAGGCGGACAAGGACTCCCCGGCCATTGCGGGACAAAGCACCCCGGCCCCCCGTCCTTCATAGTATGACTGTAAGCGGCAAGAGCGCAGGCCGCGGGGCGCGGCTCCTTCCCACAAAAGGCTGTCTCCCACTGCCGGCGTCCGCGTGACCGGCGCGCCGCATGACATAGATGTACCTGCCCGCCTGCCGGACGCTTCAGGGGTCCGGCAGGCGGGCGCAATACGCGGTCAGAGGTCCAGCTTCAGCCCCTTGACCACTTTGGCGCAGCGGGCGCAGAGCGTGGGATGCCCGCTGTCCTGGCCCACGGAGGGCAGAATCTTCCAGCACCGCTCGCATTTGACGCCCTGTGCGGGGGTGACTTCGACCTCAAGCTCGCTGCCGTTATCGACTTCCACTTGGGAGACGATAAGCAGGTCCGCCAAGCCCTCCTCATCCTCCTTCAGCCAGTTGGAGGGCGTACGGAGCTTGATGGCAGCCTCCAGGCTCTTGCCAATCTTCTTCTCATTCCGGGCCTGCTCCAGGGCGGCATTCACGGCGTTCCGGTGCTCAATGAGGTCCTCATAGGACTCCATCCAGGCCGTCATTCTGTCCTTGTCGAACTGGTACTCCAGGAAAGGCTTGTTCATTTGGTTGAGCAGTACATTCCGGGGGTCATCGCCCTCGCGGTGGGGCATGGCCTGCCAGATTTCATCGCAGGTAAAGGCCAGGATAGGTGCGAAAATCTTGGTAATCGTATCCAGAATGAGCCACAGGGCCGTCTGGGCGCTGCGCCGGGGCAGGCCGTCCTTTTCATCGCAATACAGGCGGTCCTTGATGATATCCAGATAGAAACTGGAGAGCTCCACCACGCAGAAGTCGTTGACAGCATGGCTGACCACGTGGAATTCGTAGTTCTGATAGGCCGTCTCGCAGCGGCGCATCAGTTCATTGAGCTTGGCGATGACCCAGCGGTCCAGTCCCAGGATTTCCTCGGGTTTCACCAGGTTGTTGGGGTCAAAGCCGTCCAGGTTGCCCAGGCAGTACCGGGCGGTGTTGCGGAATTTCAGATAGCTCTGGCTCAGCTGCTTAAAAATGTTGTCGGAGCAGCGCACGTCCGCGTGGTAGTCGGCGGACCCGGCCCAGAGGCGGATCATATCCGCGCCGTACTTCTTGAAGATGTCGGCGGGGTCGATGCCGTTGCCCAGGCTCTTGTGCATGGCCTTGCCCTCGCCGTCCACGGTCCAGCCGTGGGTGACGCACTCCTGGAAGGGCGCGCCCTTGTCCAGGGCGCCTACGGCGGTCAGCAGAGAGGACTGGAACCAGCCGCGGTACTGGTCCAGGCCCTCCATGTAGACGGTGGCGGGCCAGAAGCCCTGATCCTTCTGCATGGAGGCGAAGTGGGTGGAGCCGGAGTCGAACCAGCCGTCCAGAGTGTCCTCCTCCTTGGTGAAGTGGACGCTGCCGCAGTGGGGGCACTTGTACCCGGCGGGCAGAATATCCGCCGCGTCCTTCTCATACCACGCGTTGGAGCCTTCCGCGGCAAAGAGCTTGCTGACAGCCGTGATGGTCGCGTCGTCGCAGACAGGCTTGCCGCAGTCCTCGCAGTAGAACACAGGGATAGGCAGTCCCCACCGCCGCTGGCGGGAAATGCACCAGTCGGAACGCTCCTGGATCATGGAAACCATGCGGTCCTTGCCCCAGGCGGGCAGCCAGCGGACGTTCTCCGTGGCGGCCACGGCGGCGTCCTTGAAGGCATCCACAGAGCAGAACCACTGGGGGGTGGCCCGGAAGATGATGGGGTGCTTGCACCGCCAGCAGTGGGGGTAGGAGTGGACGATGTCCTCGCTGGCGAAAAGGGCCCCGCTCTCCTTCATGTCCGCCAGAATAACCGGGTTGGACTCATCGGTGGTCATGCCGGCGTATTTCCCGGCGTACTCCGTGTGGCGGCCCTGGTCGTTGACAGGAACCACCATCTCCATGCCGTAACGCTTGCAGGTCTGATAGTCGTCCGCGCCGAAGCCGGGGGCGGTGTGGACACAGCCCGTACCGGAATCCATCGTGACGTAATCCGCTGTCACCAGACGGCTGGTCTTGGGCAGGAACGGGTGACCAGCTTCCATGTTCTCAAAGAAGCTGCCGGGGTGGGTCTCCACAATCTCCCAGGTCTCAAAGCCGCCCAGCTTCATCACCTTCTCCACCAGAGCCTCCGCCATGATATAGCTCTCGCCGCCGGGGGCCTTCACAATGGCGTAGCTGGCGTCCGGATGCAGGGCGATGGCAAGGTTGCCGGGCAGGGTCCAGATGGTGGTAGTCCAGATCACAAAGAAGAGATTGGCAAGGTCCAGATGAGCCAGCTTGCCGTCATCCTTCCGCATGGGGAATTTGACATAGACGGTGGTGACGGGGTCCTCCTGGTACTCGATCTCCGCCTCGGCCAGGGCGGTCTCGTCGTGGGGGCACCAGTAGACAGGCTTCAGCCCCTTGTAGATGACGCCCTTCTTGAACATCTCGCCAAAAATTTTCACTTCCTCAGCCTCAAAGCCGGGGTCCATCGTCAGATAGGGGTGTTCCCAGTCCCCGATAACGCCCAGCCGCTTGAAGCCCTCCATCTGCACGTCCACGTAGTGCTGAGCGAACTCATGGCAGGCGGAACGGAACTCCGGCACGGACATTTTCTTGCGGTTGAGCTTGTTCTTCTTGATGATGGCGGACTCAATGGGCATCCCGTGGTTGTCCCAGCCGGGGATATAGGGCGTATAGTACCCCCGCATGGCGGCGGAACGGACCATAAAATCCTTGATGGATTTGTTGAGGGCGTGGCCCATATGCAGCGCGCCGTTGGAGAACGGAGGGCCGTCATGGAGGGAATACAGGGGCTTGCCCTCGTTTTTTTTCAGCAGTTCATGATAGAGGTCCATTTCCTGCCAGCGCTCCAGCATGGCGGGTTCCCGGCTGGGCAGCCCCGCCCGCATGGGGAAATCTGTCTTGGGGAGATTGATGGTCTTGTTGTAATCCATTGGTAGATTCCTCCTGTGAGAAAATGATGATATTCCAGAATGACCCTTCGGCAGTTCCTGCCGGCAGGTCCGGCGGGGCGTTCCCCCGGGAGGAGGGGACAGCTTTTCCGCAAATAAAACGCCCTTGTCCCCCGAAAGAGACAAAGGCGCTCCAACCTCTGCGGTACCACTCTTCTTGCCGGACAAGCCAGCCGCTCAAGCTGTGAGGTAACGGTCACTGCCGGGCGGACCTAGTAGGCCGGAAAGCCGTTCAGCCGCCTGCTCCAAGGGGATATTCGCCCGGAACGCCTCTCCGCCCTTCCACCGAAGCGGGCGGTTCTCTGTGCAGGCCAGCCGGGTTACTCGTCCTTATCCACGCATTCCACCATAATAGCAGTATCATATTATACGCAATTCCCGGTTTTGTCAACCGTTTTTTCCCGGCCGCATGAAATTAGCCGGTTAAACGTTCAGAGACTCCGGGCCCTGCAGCCATGCCACTTGACAATTCCCGGTCTGATCTATTACAATAACACCTGCGGTATCGCGCTGGCTCCCTTCAAAACTGATAAACGAGGTACATAGGACGATGAAAAACTTCGACGCGTTCCTGAAGCGCAAAAACATCTGCTTTTCCGCCCGGCGCTACGGCATCGACGCCCTGAGCGCCATGGCGCAGGGCCTCTTCTGCTCCCTCCTCATCGGCACCATCATCAAAACCCTGGGCGAGCAGCTGGGACTCGGCTTTCTCGTGGATGTGGGCGGCTATGCCTCCGCCATGAGCGGGGCGGCTATGGCTGTAGCCATCGGCTTTGCCCTCCAGGCTCCGCCGCTGGTCCTCTTCTCCCTGGCTACTGTGGGCTACGCCGCCAACGCGCTGGGGTCTACCACCCTCATCCCCGACCAGCCTGGGGCGGGCGGGCCGCTGGCCGTTCTTTTCATCGCCATCATCGCCGCCGAGTGCGGCAAAGCCGTCAGCAAGGAGACCAGGATCGACATCCTGGTCACGCCTCTGACGACAATCCTGGTGGGCGTAGGGCTGTCCGCGTGGTGGGCTCCCTCTATCGGCACCGCCGCCACTGCCGTCGGCAGCCTCATCATGTGGGCTACGGACCTTCAGCCCTTCCTTATGGGCATCGTTGTCTCCGTTCTGGTGGGCGTCGCCCTGACCCTGCCGATTTCCTCCGCCGCCATCTGCGCGGCCTTCAGCCTTACCGGGCTGGCGGGAGGCGCGGCGGTGGCGGGATGCTGCGCCAACATGGTGGGCTTCGCCGTGCTGTCCTTCCGGGAGAACGGCTGGGGCGGGCTGGTGAGCCAGGGGCTGGGCACCTCCATGCTGCAAATGGGCAACATTATGAAAAATCCCCGGATCTGGCTGCCCGCCATCCTGACCTCCGCTGTCACCGGCCCCATCGCCACCTGCGTGTTCCATCTGGAGATGAACGGTCCGCCGGTGTCCTCCGGTATGGGCACCTGCGGGCTGGTGGGCCAGATCGGCGTGTGGACCGGGTGGCTGTCCCCCAGCCCCCAGGCTCTGGCCAACGGAGCCGCCGCCATTACGCCGGGGGCCATGGACTGGCTGGGACTGGTCCTGATTTCCTTTGTGCTTCCGGCGGCGCTGTGCTGGGCCTTCGGGCTGCTGTTCCGGCGGGCCGGCTGGATCGGGGACGGGGACCTTACCCTGCAATAAGCGGGCCGTATGGGAATGAGGCTTCCCACCCCAGGCAGCGGCATAAAGGAAGAGGAAGGGCTGCCCCTTCCTCTTCCTTTGCGCGCAGAGCCGCCGCCATCCGCCCCGCGGGCAGCGGCCGGTTATGTACGTTACTTCTCCTCCACGGAGAGAATCCCCATGGGGCAGGCCTTGGCGCAGATGCCGCAGGCGATGCACTTGCTGGGCTTAGCCCCCTCTTCGGCGGGCAGGGCCATGACCTGCATGGGGCAGGCCTTCACACAGTCGCCGCAGCCGACGCACTTGCGCTTGTCAATCATGTAAACGCCCTTGGCGTTCTGGGAGATGGCGTCGTGGGTGCAGGTGCGCGCGCACTTGCCGCACATAATGCAGTTCTGGACCTTGGGCTCGCCGTCAGGCTTGGCGATGATGCGGATGCAGCTCAGGTCTGGGTCGAAGGTCTTATAGAACGCCTCGGAACAGGCCCGGACGCAGCTGAGACAAGCCTTGCAGGGATTCTCTTTACTGACAACCAGCTTTTTCATATAAGGACAGCCTCCTGTGATGAAATGATTACCTCCCTATCCTACCAGAAATATCGTTAAAATGCAAACTATATTTTCAGGAATCCGTCTGTTTTTTCTTGCCGCCTCAGCTTGATCCTTCCAGTCGGGAAAACCGGCCTTCCGGCCTCGCGGAAATCAATTTTCAGAAGAAACATCTCCCCAACAGCGCCAGACTTTGTAGGGGCGCACCTACATGGATTCCCCTGTCCGCCGGGTTCCTGCGCTGAAAACTGATTTCCCTGCGCCGGCCTGCTGTTTTATTTGCCAAATACCGCTCTATCATATATAATGGGCGGTAGATAACAGAACCTACACAAAGAAAGGGAGCGCAACCTGCATGACAACAAAAATTTTCCTCGTCCGCCACGCAGAGGCCGAGGGCAACCTCTTCCGCGTGGCCCACGGCCAGTACGACAGCGTCATTACCCCCCAGGGCTACGTCCAGCTGGCGTGGCTCCGCCGCCGCTTCCAAGGCCAGCGCCTGGACGCCGTCTACGGCAGCGATCTCACCCGCGCCCACACCACCGCCTCCGCCCTCTACGTCCCCCGGGGGCTGGCGTTCCGCCCCATGCCCCTGCTGCGGGAGATCAGGCTGGGCGTCTGGGAACAGATGACCTGGGGCGAGATCCAGCGCATGGACAAGAGGATGTACGTGGATTTCAATATGCGGCCCCACCTCTGGCATGTGGAGGGCGCGGAGACCTTCGCCCAGGTCCGGGACCGGGTCCTGACGGGCATCCGCCAAATTGCGGCGGAAAACCCCGGCGGAACGGTTGCCGCGGCCAGCCACGGCGCGGCCCTGCGGACCCTGCTGGGGACCCTGGAGGGCATGAGCCTGGAGGAGATCGGACAGACCGGCCACGGCGACAACACCGCCGTCTCCCTCCTGGAGGCGGACGGCGATAACATCCGGGTGGTTTTCCGGGATGACGCCAGCCATCTGCCCGCCGGGATCTCCACCTTCCGCCGCCAGAGCTGGCACAAGGACGATGCCGCCACTGAGCCGGGCCTCTGGTTCCGCACGGTCCGGGAGGATGAGACGGGCAAGTCCGCCGAGGCCCTGCTGGACGAGGACGTGGCGGGCAGGCTGTCCATGGAGACCGGGCCGGACGCCCTGCGGATCACGGAGTACGAGCTGGTTCCCGGCCTGCGGGGGCAGCGGTACGGCGTCCAGCTTCTGGGACAGGCGGTGCAGTACGCCAGGGCAAAGGGCCGGGTGGCTGTGGTCCTGGCCTGTCCGGAGACGCTGTGCGGCTACTTTGCCAAGTACGGGTTTGTCCCCAGCGGACAGGACATGGCGATGGACCTGCGGCGGGTCATCCGGGAGATTCCGGAGGTATGAGCGTGAACGGCAGGAGGAAACGCCGGAGAGGCTTACATATCGGAAGAAGCCTGGCATGTCAGCCTCCAGCCCGCCGCGCCGCTGCCTCTGGCGGACTTCAGGGCGCTGGTCAGGCTGGACTGCGCCCTCATGGAGGAGGGCATGTTCCTGGTGGCCGCGCTCCGTTCGGAGGGCAGCGGCGTTCAGGTCCGGCGGCGTCCCGCGCTTACCGCCGCGCCAGCGCTCCGGTCCAGGCCAGATTCTGGCTGGCGCAATTTCACGGCGGCATGTTCCAGTCCTCCAACGAGGGCTGGGAGGCGGTCGAGACATGCTTTCAATAGGAGATCAGGATAACTATGGGAAAATATTTCAGCGATGTTGTAGAGCAGGCTTTGGAGAACATCTACTACTGTTATGACAGCAAACGCGCCAGCCAGGCAGCTGAGGCGGTCTTCCAGGCCGCCAAGAACACCGGCGACCCGGACGCCTATTATATCCTCTCCCGCTGTTTCTCCGGAACCTGCTACAGCTGGGACTTCCACCCCTTCACCGAGAACCGGGCGGCGGCAAACGCCATGCTCCATGAGGCCATCACCCGGGGCAGCGCCATGGCGGCGCTGGGAGCCATGCGGCTGGGAATGCTCACCCCGGCTCTCCAGGAGGCCATGTCCTTCGCCAGCCTCCGGGAGGCGTGGGAGATCGTGAAGGAGAAAGCGGACGCGGGGTGCCTCTTCTGCCAATACATGATCGGCAACACCTACTATTTCCTGGACGTGATGGAGATTGAGAACATCAGCGAGAAGGACTTTCCAAGCCAGATCGCCTGGAAGGACTGGATGCGGGAACAAATGAAGAAAAGCCTGCCCTACTTTGAAAGCGCCTACCAGGGCGGTATGGGCTGGGGCGGGCGGAATCTGGTGAACTATTATATGTTTGGAGAGGGAGACCTGGTCCGGCCCGACAAAAAGACCGGTCTGGAATGGGAGCGCACCGGCGCGGACCTGGGTTACCCGGACTGGCAATACAGGTACGCCGTGGACCTGTACTACAGCAATGGCCAGAAGGAGGAGGGGTACCAGTACGCCCTGAAGGCCGTGGAGGGCGGGCATCTGACTGCCTGGGTGATCATCGGCGACGCCTGCTGGGAGGGGCAGCTCGTTCCAAAGGACCAGAAAAAGGCCGTGGAGTGCTACGAAAAAGCCGGAAAAATGAGCGATTACGCCAAGGAACAGGCTGGGCGGGCATACTTCGCAGGCGCGGAGGGCGTGCCCCAGGATTACGCCCGGGCGGTGCAGCTGATGTCGGACGCCTACAAGCTCTCGGACGGCAAGCGGTGCGCGGACGGGCTGGGCACATGTTATCTGCTGGGTCTGGGCTGCGAACAGGACCCTCAGCTGGGCAAAATGCTGCTGGAGAAGGCGGAGCCCTCCATCTGCCGCAGCTACGGCCTGGGCATGATGTACGCCGAGGGCATCGGCGTGAAGGAGGACATCCGGCGGGGCGTGGATCTGCTGAAGGCGGCGGGAGAATATCCTCCGGCCAAAGAGGCTTTGAAGCGCTACAAAAAGAGCCTCTTCGGGGTGTGGAGAAGAGTGTGAGCCTGCTCTGAAAAATTTTGCACCGCGCGGAAATGGACGCGATTGCGAAATTGATGACCGTGGGCGTCCCGGCTCCGGGCTTGCCCTCCGGGCCGGTTTATGGTATACTGCTCCTACCAACCAAGGAGGACATGATATGGACCCATTCAAGGATATTGAATTGCAGGACTGCCCCTGCTGCCACGGCGCGGGGGTAATCGAGGAGGAGGGCGGCTGGTGCCTCTATGTCCAGTGCGTGGACTGCGGGGCGCACACCGCCGAGCTGTCCTACCGGGACGAGGCCGAACGCCAGGACGCCGCCCGCAGGGTGGCCCGAAACTGGAACATCGGCAAGGTCATCTATCCCGGTCCGGGGGATTGAGCAAAAAAGGGACAAGGCCAAGGAGAGGACTTTATAAGGAAGCCCTCTCCTCAGTTTTTGAGCAAACAGATATGGGGACAGTCGAGAGGACTGCGTTTTTATTACTTCCGAATTCAAAATTCGGAAATCATATATCCGATTTGAGCCATTTTGCTCGCCCCTGGCGGGGCAACCGCAAAAACATGGCAATGATTCCTTCCGACCTTTCGGTTCGGAAGGAATATCAGGAGGAATGCCTGCGAGCGGTTCAATCCGCTCTGAGAACAATAAAGAGGCCGCAGGCTGTTTTTTACAGCCCCTTGATTCTGTTGGATAGCCTGTTCCCGCTCTACAGGCCTGTGCAGTGTTCCTTGGCTCTGCGCAAAAAAGTCTGATAGGATATCCCCAGCTGCTGCGCAGCGCTTCTGGATGATATATCGCCCTTCCGCCATTGTTCCGCCAAGGTATAAAATTTCTTTGGAAGTTCGAGCCGTCCTCTTCCCAGCTGAACGCCCCGCTCTCTCGCAGCCTCAATCCCCTCCGCCTGCCGCTGGCGGAGGTATTCGCGCTCTGTCTGCGCCACATAGCTGAGCAGCTGGAGTACAATGTCCGCAATCAGCGTCCCGGTCAGGTCCCGCCCCTGCCGGGTGTCCAGCAGCGGCATGTCCAGGACAACAATGGCTGCTTTGCGTGTTTTTGTGATCGCACCCCACTGCTCCAGGATCTCGTCATAATTCCGCCCCAGCCGGTCAATGCTCTTGACCACCAGTACATCCTCCGGCTGCAATTTCCGGATCAGCCGTTGATAGCGGGGACGGTTAAAATCCTTTCCCGACAGCCGTTCAACAACGATGTGCTCCTCCAGCACGCCAAATTCCCGCATGGCGGTAAGCTGCCGCGCCTCGTTCTGCTCCTGGGTGGATACCCGGACGTAGCCGTAAGTGTTGCCTTCCATGTGTAAACTCCCTTCTATCTATAAAATGTTGGGCTTTGGATGTATTTTACAGAAGAAAGCTCATTTTTGCACCTGCTTTACGTACTGTAACCGCATCTCTGCATACCGTCGTTCCCATGCCGCATCGCTGATTTCTGAAGAGCTTATGATCCTTATTTGCATGCAGGTGCAAAATATTGTAAGGAGCCATATTCACAAACAAGAAAAAATGTGGTAAGATAGGGATACGAAAAAGAACAGCCAGCTCTTTTCATTTGCGCCCTTTGCTCAAATACATCTTCTCTTAGTAGAATTCGGTACTGCGTCCTGACCTGTCGGGGTGCGCATTATGCCCCCTACAAAATGACCGCATTTCTGACCGTCTTGGCGGTAATGCGGTAAAAGGCCCGGCTAATTGCCGGGCCTTCGGTCGCAAATCTATTATCATTAGGAGGTGTGGCGAGTGGAAAAGAGGATCAAGGTTCTATTAGCAGTTGTCTCCGCTGCCCTTGCTCTCTGTTTGATCGCTGCTTTGAGAGCCTGGGAGGCAGCGATCACGGAGGCTCCCACAGGGCTGGAAGAAATCGATCTTCCGGCAGATTCAGCTACGGAGCTCTGGAGCGACGACGGCTCATTGCGCCAAGTCAAGTCCCTGGACATTCCCCTCGATGCCGAAGCGCAATGGGCAATATATGATGCCTGCGAGTGTGACGCCTTTCTGTTCTGCTTCATTATGGCGATTGCAGAACACGAAAGCAAATTCGACCCGCAGACAGCGGGAGACGGCGGCAACAGCCTCGGGATCATGCAGATTAACACACGTTGGCACACGGACCGGATGGAAGTCCTTGGCGTTACTGATTTGACGGACCCGGTGCAGTGCGCCGCCGTTGCGATTGATTACCTTCAGGAGCTTGAAATCCTTTACGGCTTTGAGCCGGAAAGCAATGCAATTTTAATGGCATACAACATGGGGCCCAGCGCCGCAAAAGCAGCCATAAAAAATGGGACACACTCTACAGACTACAGCCAGGAAGTGATGAGTGTATACCAAGGGTATCTTGCGGAATTGGAAGGGGCAAACTGACTGGGGGGAGAAAATTAAACTGGCGCGGTATCAGTCCGGAGAGTATATCCCTAGAATATTTGAGAGCCGGCGTATCGCATGCCGGCTATTACCGCTGGGTGAACGCAGAGGATGTGCGGCGGGCACGCAATGGCCCCCCGCAGGGCAGGGCAGGGTAGGACAGCGCCGCGCTGTCCTGCGTCCGCACACACAGCTCCGCCCTCAAGTTGTCATCCATGACCAGACCCAAGGACGGTGAGATTGAAGCAGTCGAAGATGGCTGAGACATACAGCTTTCCATCCTTCGCCTTCAGTTCGGTGATGCCGGTGACGCACTTCTCCAGAGGTTTGTCCGCTGAAAAGTCTTGTTTCAGCAAATCATCCGACTTTCTGGCCTCCCGGTCTGCCTTGGTGATGCTGTTGGGCTTGCGTTTCGGATGGTGGACCAGGCCGATCTCTTTCATCACCTGGTAGACCGTCCGCCCACTGGGGATGGCGGCGCCTTCCGGCCGCTTCAGCAGCAGCGCTTGGTACATCCGCTTTCGCCCGCAGGTGTCATTGCAGACATCCTCGTCATGGATCTCCCGCATGGCATTTGCCAGCCCTTGGTACTTCCAGGGCCGATTCTGCTGGGAAAGCTACGGATAAAACCTCTGCCGGCTCACCTCCAAGATTCGGCAATACAGCTCTGGCGGACTTCCTCGCGGAGCATACGCTTGTCCTCTATCATTTCAGTGCCGGTTTCGTTGCAATGCGCCCACACCAGGTAGGTGGTCCTGCCGATTTTCTTTACCATAGAGGGCGAGGTGTCCGGCTTGGGCTGGGGGAAGGTCATGCCTGCGGTAGCGGGGGAAGTTTGTTTGTCATAGGCGGCTCCTTTCAGTCCATCAGATTTTTCAGACGTGCCAGCTTATCCTGTGCGGTGGCCCTGCGGAAGTTCTCGCCGGAAAAATGGCCGGCCAGTTCTCGACATAAAACCGGGCGTGTTTCATCTGCGGGCATTTGCCATTGTCGTTGGCAAACTTCCAATCTTTCATCGTCGGGTCGGTAAAGCCCCCTGTGTTTCAGATCAGCCACGGCCTGCCGGTGACGGCGGGCCTCCTGCTCCGCCGCCTCCCGGTCAAGACGCTCCTGTTCACAGCGGCGGGGCCTCCATGCGAAACTATTTCGAAGTGCGGCACTTGCCGCAGTGCAAAAGCCCGTCCTCTCTGGTGTAGTCCCCAGGCTCCAGCCGGGTCACGGTGATGCGTTTGAAGACGCTGTCAAAATCATTCATAGCCTCTCGCCCTCCTTCCACGAATAATCAGTTATGCCGCCCTTGCGCCTGTCCTCCTTGGCCCAGCGGCGGATGGTGGCGGCGTGGCTCTTGTAGGTCTTGCCGGTGGAGGCCATGCACTCGGACAACCTCTTTTATCCGGTATGGCCGAAGGGACAGACATTTTCTGTTCGGAGATCGTGCTTGCCCTACGTGAGAAAAATCCCAAGATAAAACTTCACTGTATCCTCCCCTGCACAGCGCAGGCGGAGAAGCGGTCAGTTTCCTCGCAGGAACTTTATCGCACCATCCTGGGGCGGGCCGATTCAGTTGTCTATGTCAGTCGGGACTACCACGAAAAATGTATGCTGGACCGCAACCGCTTTTTTGGTGGAACACGCCGCCACTTTGCTGGCCGTTTACAACGGGGAGCAAAGTGGTGGGACGGCAGCGACTATACGATACGCTCAGAAAATGAGCCGGGAAATCATGGTGATTAACCCCATCACCCTGCTGGTCACATATGGCGGGATCTGAGCCATTCTCCGTGCAACTGCGATATACATTGAAGCCCTCTTTTTAGATGCAAAATTGGTCTGTTTGGGACTTATTGGTGCAAACCAGCAGGCGAGAGGGACACCAACAAACGAGCGGCGAGGTCGAACACTCGCCGCTCGTTGCTCATTTATAGTGGGATTGCACCTGCATAGGTATAAGCAGCTTGCGCCAATTCAATAAAATACCTTGTGCTCTCCCGCACATCATCCCTGTGATAGCCCAAAACACATTTCATATGCTCAGAGCAGTCGAAGGGAATCCAAACAAATTCCCCGTTGTGGTCGTTGGCAAAACCAGGAGACATCACGATCCCCTTTCGCGCGGCAACATTTGCCATTGCCGTTTCATGGTCAGGGCAGTTCAAAATCCGGACTTGACCGGAACCAACAATTCGGTTTTGCACCACTATCATTTCCGCCGGGGAGCCGCCGCCTACCATAAATGTCCGTCCAGCGAGGTCATCCGCACTTAGAGTCTCCCTTTCGGCCAAGGGATCATCTGTACATACGACAATATAAAAATGACTGTCATACAGCGGCGCTGTGCGTACGCTGGAAAAGCGTTTCAACTCGGATTCTCTGGCAAATAAAATGTCCTGCTCTCCACGCAGAAACAAATCCACCCGGCCCTCGCCATATAAAAATTTGATATTCAGTGCCACACGGGGCATCGCCGCTTCAAAGCGCTGTGTGATCTGCGGCAGGAAATAGAGACAGGAGCGCATCGGAATACAGACGTTTAGCGCTTCGCTGTACTGTGAGCTCATATTTTGTCCTTGTTCCACAGCCACTTTTAATTCTGTTCGGATACGCCGAAGTTCTGTGCAGAAGCGTGCGCCTGCTGGCGTCAAGTCTGCCCCTTTCCCCGTGCGCTCAAACAGGCGGAAACCGATTTCATTTTCCAGGCATTGAATCTGATAAGTCAACGCCGGCTGACTGATAAAAAGATTCTCTGCTGCACGGCTGAAGTTCAGGGTATGGGACAGCTCCAGCGCACAATCCATCTGTTTCGTTGTCATAGAAGTCCCCCACTTTCATCGCTATAAAAAAATCAAATCAACTATAACATTTTTCGATTAGACATTCAAGCCCTTACTGCCTATAATCATGATTAACAGGAAAAACACCAACAGAAAAAGGAAGGGTGAACACAGCATGAACGAAACTGCCGGAACATTGACACTTCATAATGGCGTCCAGATTCCAGCCCTCGGCTTTGGCACTTGGCAGATACCGGGATTCCAAACAGCAAAATGTGTCGCTGCCGCAGTAAAAGCAGGGTATCGGAACTTCGATACCGCAGAAGGTTACATGAATGAAAAGGGCCTGGGGGAAGGGATCAAACGCGCGGTCCACGATCTCGGTGTCAAGCGAGAGGAGCTATTCGTCAGCACAAAGGTCTGGAACAGCCACAGGGGATATGACAAAACGCTGCGGGCATTTGATGAATCCATGAAAAAGCTGGGACTGGATTACCTGGACCTCTACCTGATCCACTGGCCTGCCGTGGCCCGTTGGCACGATGACTGGCGGGAAATCAACCGCTCCACATGGCGGGCTTTTGAGCAGTTGTACCGGGAGGGCAGGGTCAGAGCCATCGGTGTCAGTAACTTTCTCGCCCATCATGTGCGGGCATTGACAGAGGACAGTGACATCAAGCCCATGGTGAATCAAATAGAGTATCATCCGGGCTTTGGCCAAATCGAAAGCGCGGCGTACTGCCAGGCCAATGATATTATCGTGGAGGCATGGAGTCCTCTGGGCAGCGGAGGTGTGCTGCGGAACGGAGAATTGGCCCGGATCGCTGGAAAGTATGGCAAAACAACTTCTCAAGTCTGCATCCGTTGGCTGCTCCAGAAAAAGATCGTCCCGCTCCCCAAATCCACCCACGAAAAATACATCATTGAGAATGCGGATGTATTTGACTTTGCGCTGCCGGCAGAGGATATGGCGGCGATTGACGCCATTCCTTACTGTGGAGGAATGCGGTTTGACCCGGACAGTGCGTGGTCATAGAGCGGAAAGGGAGCAGAATGATGAAAGCGGTCGCAATCAGGGAAACGACTACCCTGCACAACGGTGTGGAGATGCCCCTGGTGGGCTTGGGCGTGATGCATATGTATGGCAGCGAGTGTGTCCGGGCCATCTGCGAGGCGGTGGATACCGGCTACAGGATGATCGACACTGCCGCGATTTACGGAAACGAAGGAGCGGTGGGCAGAGGCATCCGGGAGTGCGGCGTGGACCGGGAGGAGCTGTTTGTCACCACCAAGCTGTGGGTGCAGGACGCCAGCTATGAACGGGCAAAGCAGGCTTGTGAAACCTCCCTGCAAAATATGGGGCTGGAGTACCTGGATCTCTATCTGATCCATCAGCCCCTGGGCGACATTTACGGCGCGTGGAGAGCTATGGAGGAGCTTCTGGGCGAGGGCAAAGTACGGGCCATTGGTGTGTCCAATCTGAACATTGGACGGCTGGTGGATTTGTCCATGCACAACCGGGTGATCCCCCATGTCAGTCAGGTGGAGATCCATCCTTTTTACCAGCAGGCAGCGGCTGTTCAGGAGATGAAAAACCTGGGCGTTCAGCCGGAGGGATGGGCGCCTTTCGCGGAAGGGCGGAACGATATTTTCCGAAACAAGCTGCTGGAATCCATTGGGAAAAAGCATGGCAAAACAGCGGCTCAGGTCATATTGCGCTGGGATGTGCAGCGGGGGATTTCCGTCATTCCGAAGTCCACCAATCCGGCCCGTATCCGTGAAAACTATGATATCTGGGATTTTGAGCTGACTGCCGAGGAAATGAAACAGATCGGCGGCATGGACAAGGGAAAGGAATTGTTCTTTGAACATGACAGCCCTGAGATGGCTCGAATGTTTGGCAATTACCACATCCACTGAATGTATGCGGAGGAAGCAAAAATGGCAGGCATTTTAACGATTTATTTTTCCATGAAGGGCCAGACAATTGGCCCCGGTATGAAGATCGCCTATCAGGAAAAGGGCAACACGAAAATCGCCGCCGAGTTTATCCAAAAAGCTGTGGGCGGAGAATTGTTCGAGATCGAGGCTGACCGGAACTACTCTGAGGACCACATGGTCCTGATCAACGAGGCCAAGCAGGAGCTGAACGCTGGAACCCGCGTCCCGGTCAAACAGTACCCGGATGCGCTGGAGCAGTACGATACTATTTTCCTGGGCTACCCTAACTGGTGGAACACCATGCCCATGGTACTGTTTACCTTCCTGGAACACTTTGACTGGACCGGAAAGCGGATCATTCCCTTCTGCACCAACGAGGGCAGCGGCATCGGTGACAGTGTGCGGGACATCCAGAAAATCTGCAAGGGCGCGGATGTGGACAGCGGCGCTTCCTTCACCGGCTCTCGTGTGAGCAGTTCCGAGGACAAAATTGCAGAATGGGCGAAAAGCAAACTATAAGCGGAGGATATCAAAATGAAAAAATTAGGATTTGGTACCATGCGTCTCCCCACGCTTGGGGATGATTCCAAGGTCGATCCGGAGCGGTTCAAGGAGATGGTGGACCGCTTTCTGGAACAGGGGTTTACTTATTTCGACACCTCCTATGTTTACCACGGCGGCATGAGCGAGTCCGCGCTGAAGGAGGCTCTGGTGGACCGCCATCCCCGTGACCACTTTACCATCACCACCAAGCTGCCTGTCTTTCTGGTGAAGGAAAAGGCAGATGTGCGCCGTTTCTTCCAAGAGCAGCTGACCCGGCTGGGGACGGACTATGTAGACTACTATTGGCTCCACGCCGTCAACGCCGCCACCTACGAGACAGCGAAGCAGACCGATGCTTTTGGGGAACTGGCGGCTTTGAAAGCGGAGGGACTGACCCGGCACATCGGGCTGTCCTTCCACGACAGTGCGGAAGTGCTGGACCGTATCCTGACGGAACACCCGGAGATGGAGTATGTGCAGCTCCAACTCAACTACTTTGATTGGGAAAGCAACAGCGTCCAGGCCCGGAAGTGCTATGAAACCGCAGTCAGGCATGGCAAACAGGTTGTGGTCATGGAGCCGGTCAAGGGTGGCTCTCTGGCGAAGCTGCCGGAAGAGCTGGAGCAGATCTACCGCAAGGAACAGCCGAATCTTTCCACAGCCTCCTGGGGTATCCGTTTTGCGGCCAGCCTGCCCCATGTGCTGGTAGTGCTGTCCGGTATGTCCAACATGGAGCAGGTGGAGGACAACACCTCCTATATGAAGGACTTCCAGCCTCTGAGCGGTGCGGAGCAGGATACCGTGAAGCAGGTGACGGCCGCGCTCAGGAGTAAGATCACCGTGGACTGTACTGCCTGCGGTGCCTGCACAGAACAATGCCCCCTGCACATCCCCATGTCTGCCTACTTCGATATGTATAACGAACACTGCCAGATGAACAAATACACCAACGGCATGGTCTATTACGCCAACTTCCCTGCTGAAGCTGGTAAGGCATCCGCGTGTACCGGCTGCGGGAAGTGTGAGACAGTCTGCCCCCAGAAATTGCCCATCCAAGTGCTCTTAAAAGAAGTCAAGACCGCTTTTGAAATGTAAAGGAGGAACTTTTATGGAATATACAACACTGAAAAATGGCGTCAAAATGCCGCTGCTGGGCTTCGGCGTGTTCCAGGTGCCGGAGGGCGAGGTCTGCGAGGAGAGCGTTTATAACGCATTGGCTGCGGGCTACCGGCTCATCGACACAGCGGCGGTCTACAGCAACGAGGCGGCTGTGGGCCGGGCCATCCGGCGCAGCGGCGTTCCCCGTGAGGAATTGTTTATCACCACAAAGCTGTGGGTCCAGGATCAGGGGTATGAGGCCGCGAAAAAGGCCGTGACCGCCTCTCTGGAGCGGCTTGGCCTGGACTATCTGGACCTCTACCTCATTCACCAGCCCTTTGGCGATGTGTACGGCTCCTGGCGGGCTATGGAGGAACTTTACAAGGCCGGAACACTCCGGGCCATTGGCGTGTGCAACTTCACCGATACGCAGCTTGCCGATCTGGCGGAGTTCAACGAGATCGCGCCCATGGTCAACCAGATCGAGATGCACCCATATTTCCCCCAATTTGAACGGGAGGATGTTCACAAACAGTACGGCGTGCAGCTGGAGGCATGGGGGCCGCTGGCCGAAGCGAAAAACGGTATTTTTGAAAACGAAATTCTGGTTTCCATCGCCGGAAAATATGGCAAGTCTGTGGCCCAGGTCATCTTGCGCTGGCACCTCCAGCGGGGCGTGGCCGCAATTCCCAAATCTGTTCACAAGAAGCGCATTGAGGAGAATATCAACATTTTTGACTTTACCCTCTCTGCGGAGGATATGACCGCCATCGCCGCCCTGGACACCGGGGCCGGTTTGTACGGCAGCACCTTCAACAGTCCCGCCTCGGCGAAAATGCTGCGGGACATCAAAATCCATGACTGATCAAGGAGAAATTAAAATGAACCAGACTACTATCACACTGAACAACGGCGCGAAAATCCCCCAGTTTGGCATGGGCGTTTTCATGGTCCCTGCCGGTGATGAAACCAAGAACGCCTGCCTGGAGGCGCTGAAGCTGGGCTACCGCCACATCGACACCGCTCACGCCTATCAGAACGAGCGCAGCGTGGGCGAGGCCGTGCGGGAGAGCGGCATCCCCCGTGAGGAAATTTGGGTGACTTCCAAACTGTGGCCCAGCGAGTACGGCGAGGGCAAAACCATGGAGGGCATCGACAAAATGCTGGCCCGTCTGGACATCGGCTATATCGACCTGCTTCTGCTCCACCAGCAGGTGGGCGATTACATGGGCGCGTGGAAGGATATGGAGAAAGCCGTGGCACAGGGCAAGGTCCGCGCCATCGGCCTGAGCAACTTTGAATCCGACAGGCTGGAGGAAGTGATTGCCGCCGCCGAGATCAAGCCCGCTGTTCTCCAGGTGGAGCTGCATCCCTACTTCCAGCAGAAGGCTTTGAAGGAGCGGGTGGCCTCCTGCGGGACCGTGATGGAGGCGTGGTATCCCCTGGGCCACGGTGACGCGGGGCTGCTGAATGAGCCGCTCTTTACCCAGCTTGCCCAGAAATACGGCAAGACCAACGCTCAGATCATCCTCCGCTGGCATATCCAGGAGGGAACCATCATCTTCCCCAAGTCCACCAATCCCCAGCACATTCGTGACAACTTCAACATTTTCAATTTTGAATTGACCGGGGATGAGATGGCGCAGATCAAGGCGCTGGATTGCGGCAAGCGGTACTATACCGCCACTCTGGAAGAACAGGAGCGTAACTTCACCAGCTGGGGGCCGGAGGACTGATGGAAGCAAATATCATGGGCAGTCTGCCCGTCGGCAGGCTGCTTCGGAAAATGTCCATGCCGCTGATTTTCTCCATGCTGGTGCAGGTGCTGTACGGCTTGGTGGATAGTCTGTATGTTGCCCAGCTCGGTGACAACGCCCTGACAGCGATCTCCTTATGTATGCCGGTACAGTATCTGGTGCTGGGCGTGGGAACCGGCATCGGCGTAGGAGTCAACTCGGTTCTTTCCAAAAAGCTGGGGGAAAAGGATCAGGCTGGCGTCAATCTGACCGCCGGAAACGGATTCCTTCTGCTGTGGGTGGTTATGATCCTGTTTGCCATTTTGGGCCTGACAGCCATGACGTCCTTCTACCAAGCGCAAACGGACATTTCTGAAATTCTGGAGATGTGCATCTCTTACAGCGAGGTGCTGTGCGTATTCTCGTTCGCGGCCCTTCATCAGATCATCATGGAACGGCTTCTCTCCGCTATTGGACGGGCGGATCTGACCATGATTCCCATGCTGACCGGGGCAGTTGTCAATATCATCCTTGACCCTGTTATGATTTTCGGCTGGCTGGGGTGTCCCGCTATGGGAATCGCCGGAGCTGGCATTGCAACGGTGACGGCGCAGGCCGTAGCGGCTTTGACAGGGCTTGCCCTGAACATCCGTTTCAACCACAATATCCACATCACAAAAACCTCCTTCGCTGTCAACTGGCCCGTTATTGGCGAGATCGTAAAGATTGGCGTCCCTGTGGCATTAAGTCAATGCCTGATCGCACTGATGGCCTTTGGTATGAATAATATCCTGCTGAAGCTGTCGGCGCTGGCTCCAGGAATTTATGTGATCTTTATTCGCCTCCAGAGCTTTGTGGTCATGCCCTCCAGTGGAATGAGCAACGCGGGTATTTCCATCATCGCTTATAATTACGGCGCAAGGGAAAAACGGCGTATTATGGATACTCTTTGGGTCAGCCTCCGGGTCAATCTGGTGATTGCGGCAGCCGGTATGCTGATATTCCTGCTGTTCCCCCGCCAACTGCTTGCTATGTTCAACGCTTCCGCCGCTATGTCGGAAATCGGCATCCCCGCGCTTCGCATGATTGCGGCGGCATTGGTGCTGACTACCAGTACGCAGATTCTCTCCGGGTTTTTGCAGGCGCTGGGCCAGGGAACCGCCAGTTTCGTGGTGGCAATCTCTCAGGCGGCGTTCCTGCTGCTGAGTGCGTGGCTGCTGTCTCTGACCGGCAGCGCCGTACTGGTATGGCTGGCCTTCCCCATTATGGAGGTTCTGCGGTTTGTGATCGCGGCAATGATGGTAGGCCATACCTATCAGGGAAAACTGGCTGTGTTGCAGCCACAGGCAGCATAATCAAGCAAATATCCGTAAAACGGGGACAGCCGGATTTGCGGTTGTCCCCGTTTTTCAGATAACAGGAGTATGATGGCATGAACCTCTCAAATACCCTTGCGGGTGTATTCGAGCCGAAACAGCAGATTGAGAAAGACCGCCAGCGTTTTTCCAACCGGGACTTGTTCCGGCTGATCCTGCCCATCCTTGTGGAACAGCTTCTGACCATGCTGGTAGGCATCGCGGACACGCTGATGTTCAGCTATGCCGGGGACGCGGCGGTGTGCGGATTCTGAACATCGCCCTCCCCAGCAGCGTGGAAAACGGACTGTTTCAGCTCTCCAAGGTGGCCCTGTCCAGCATCGTGGCCCTCTTTGGCACGGTGGAGATTGCCGCCAACGAAGTGGCCCAGAGCTTTTGGTCTATGGCCTCTCTGTTCTGTATCGCCTTCGGATATGCCTTTGTCACCGTGATCGGCCAGTGCATGGGGGCGGGGGACGTGGAGGCGGCGGACTATTACAACAAAAAGCTGCTGCGGATCACCTACTTCGGCTCAGCGCTCTGGAATATCCTTATTTTTGCGCTGACGCCTCTGGTGCTGATGCTTTACAGTCTTTCCGGCGAGGCAAAACAGCTGGTGATCCTGCTTGTGCTGATTCATGCGGTAGGGAATACGATTCTCTGCCCCCTGGCGTTCTCCCTCTCCAACGGTCTGCGGGCGGCTGGGGATATTCTCTACACCATGCTTGCTTCCATTTTCGCCACGGTGATCTGCCGGGTGGCTCTGTCTGTGCTGTTCGGCCTGTGGCTGCATCTGGGCGTGACCGGCATTGCATACGCAATGGTGGGCGACTGGCTGATTAAGGCAATTCTGATTGTAGTCCGCTACCGGAGCCGGAAGTGGACGCAGTTTGAAGTCATATAAAACATCTGTCATTTTGAAAGGAAATTACACGGTATGGAAAAACGCATTTTAGGAAACGGTCTGGAAGTATCCGCTGTCGGCCTGGGCTGTATGGGTATGACCCACACCTTCGGCGCGGCGGCTGACAAAACAGAAATGATTAAGGTGATCCAGGGAGCGGTGGAGCAGGGCTACACCTTCTTCGATACGGCGGAGGTCTATGTCAGTGATGACGGCTCTGACGAGCATAACGAAGATTTGGTGGGGACCACTCTGAAACCCTATCGGGACAAGGTGAAGATCGCCACCAAGTTCGGCATCTCTTTCAAACCCGGCGGTGGATTCCTTTACGACACCCGGCCTGAGAAAATCCGCGCCTCTCTGGAAACTTCCCTGCGGCGGCTCCAGACAGACCATGTTGACCTCTATTACCTGCACCGCTATGATCCGGACGGCCATATTGAGGATATTGCTGAGGTGATGGGGCAGCTTATCCAGGAGGGAAAAATCCTCCATTGGGGCCTCTCTATAGTGACAGAAGATATCATTCGCCGCGCCCATGCGGTCTGCCCGGTGACGGCGATCCAGAATATCTATTCCATGCTGGAGCGGGATACAGAGAACCTGTTCCCGGTATTGGAGGAACTGAACATCGGACTGGTCACTCACTGTCCATTGGCGAAAGGGTTCCTCACCGCTGCCTATGATAAAAATGCGGTGTTCCCGGAGGGAGATTGGCGGGGACGGATGGAACTCTTTACGGAGGACGGCATCCGCAGGCATCAGGCGGTGTTGGATCTGATTCAGTCCAAAGCGGCGGAGAAGCACGCTGCACCCGCGCAAATCTCTCTGGCGTGGCTTATGGGAAAGAAGCCGTGGATCGTCCCCATCCCCGGCACCCGAAAAATGGAGCGCATGATTGAGAACGGCGGCGCGGCGGAGGTACACCTGACTGCGGCGGAGATTGCCGAGATCGGCCGGGCGCTGGATGCGTTCAGCGGTAAGGAATGAGACGATGAAGGGTATCGAAGTGATGATGACAGCCGCCATGTGTCTGGTGTCTCTTTTGTGTGGATGTATGAGCGAACAAAACACCCCAACTCAAGCGGCTCCGGCGGTGACAGCCATTGGAGTGTACGAAACCAGGGAAATCCATGTTGACCGGGACGGAATGGACATTTATGGGATAGCCCATGTCCCCGCTGGCGTGGAAGGAAAGATGCCTGTGGTGATCCTCTCCCATGAGCTGGGCGCGACCCTGGACCGAGTGAAAGGATACGGAGAAGCGCTGGCCGAGGCGGGCTATGTAACCGTCTGCTTTGATTTCTGCGGCGGAGGCTATGGAAGCCGGAGCGATGGTGATGTGCTGGGTATGTCGGTTTTGACAGAGAAAGCAGACCTGGAGGCTGTGCTGGCCGAAGTACAGACGTGGGACTTTGTAGATGCGGATTCCATTTATCTAATGGGGAACAGCCAAGGCGGTCTGGTCACTGCAATTACAGTGGCTGAACACCAGGATGAAATCCGGGCGATTATCCTGGTCTATCCAGGGTTTTCTCTCTATGACGATGTTCATGCAATGTTTGATTCGCCGGAAGAAGTTCCAGAAACATACCGGCTGCTTGGAATGAGGCTGGGCCAGCGGTATTTTGTGGATATGTGGGATCAGGAGCCTTATGCGCTGATCCAGGAATATGGGAAAAACATCCTGTTGATTCACGGCAGCCGGGATTCCATCATCCCGATTACCTACTCTGACCGACTGGCAGAAACCGTGGACAATGTAGAGTATCATGTCATTCAAGGCGCAGATCACGGCTATCTGGGCGAGGATTTTGAGCTGGCAGTGTCCTATATTACAAACTTTTTGACCAACGTCCAAAGCGGCGGGGAGGGAACATGAAAACAAGAAAAATCGGTGAATTGACTGTATCAGCGGTAGGCATGGGCTGTATGGCCTTTTCCCATGGATATGGTCAGATTCCCCCGGAAACATACAGCGTTGAGGCGATCCAGAATGCCTACCGGCACGGCTGTACGTTCTTTGACACAGCTGAGATCTACAGTCCAAATCTGTCCGGTACCGGACACAACGAGCGTATCGTGGGCAAAGCTCTGCGGGACGTCCGGCAGGGTGTGGTTCTGGCTACCAAACTGTTTCTGGATCGGTCAGAGGTGCGCAGGGCCGGCTCCGTCTATGATGCAGTTCGCCGGCATCTGGAGGCATCCATGGAATGGCTTCAGACCGATATGGTGGACTTGTACTACCTTCACCGTACTGGAGGTGTCTCTGTGGAGGAGGTAGCGGAGGCCATGGGCCTGCTGATCGAGGACGGCCTCATTCGCGGCTGGGGATTGTCTCAGGTGGACGTGGGTGTGATCGAGCGCGCCCAGCGGGTCACGCCTCTCACCGCCATCCAGAACATTTACTCCATGGTGGAGCGGGATGTGGAAAAAGCGGTGATCCCTTACTGCCTGGAGCATGAGATCGGCATGGTACCCTTTTCTCCCATCGCCAGCGGCCTGCTGTCCGGAAAGATCACCACAGAGACAAATTTCGAGCGGAACAATGATGTTCGGAATTGGGTGCCGCAGTTGAGCAAAGCCAACATTGCCGGGAATCAGCCTATCATTGATCTTTTGAAGCAGTACGCAGATAAGAAGCAGGCTACTCCCGCCCAGATCTCCCTGGTCTGGATGCTGCACAAGTATCCCAATGTGGTCCCGATCCCCGGTTCCAAGAATAAAGAACGAATCATCGAGAATCTGGACGCCTCTCTGGTAGAGCTGACGGACGAGGAGTTCTGCTCTCTGGAGGCTGCGCTCAATCAATGTAAAGTATATGGACACAGGGGGTTTACGAGATAAAGATGGAGTTACAAGCAGCTTGGCATCCTGGTGGCGTACTTTTCCCATACAGGGAATACCGAAACCATCGCCAATATGATTGCCGGATACACTGGCGGCGATCTGTTCCAAGTGGAAACAACTACGGTTTACCCAGACGAATATAACGATCTGATTGCCCAGGCCCGTCAAGAACAGGACGATGGACGCAAGGCCAGAGCTGTCATCCTCTGTGGAAAATATGGATGACTACGATACGGTTTTCATCGGTTATCCAAACTGGTGGGGAACTATGCCTATGACGATGTTCACCTTTTTGGAAAGCTATGATTTCTCTGGCAAGACGGTCATTCCGTTCTGCACCCATGAGGGAAGCGCCCTTGGACGCAGCGAGAGTGACATTACGGAACTGATTCCAGATGCTGAACTACTGGAGGGACTTGCCATACGCGGCTCCAATGTGGATTCCGCCGGGAGTGATGTCACACACTGGCTGGAGGAATTGGGTTTCAGAAGCTCCACCAGTGGCAAATGACATGAAATCAAATCGCGAGATTGTCCCCTCGCAGGATGGAAAAGAAAGCATTGATAAGAAGGCTCATCATGGATCGAGCAAAAGTGATCTGCCACATGATGACAACCATTGACGGAAAAATCGTCATTGATTGGGATGGCAATAAGGACTATGAATTGGCTGGCATGGAATACGACCGTCTGATTTACAAATATGCCCGGGCCTATGGCTGCGGGCGGGCGACTTCTCAGATGGACATGGATGTGGACTTCTCCAAATATAGGGATGTGCCGGTCAAGTATGAAGATGAGGTGATTCAGCCGCCGGAGGGAAGCGGCCTTTGTGCAGCCTTTGACCGGTATGGCAAGCTGCGCTGGGAAAGCGCGATGATGTCCTATGGCGGACAGAGCAATTTGATGATAGAAGTTTTGACAGAGCAGGTCCCGCCGGAATTTTTGGCTTATCTGGACGATCTGGGAATTCCCTACCTGTTCGCAGGCAAGAAAGAGGTGCGTCAGATTGCGGGAAACGGTGTGGTCCTGCGCTATGAGCGTTAACTCCCTTTGCATTTGAAATGCAGGCAATTTGCTAATGTGGAGGTTGATGAACAATGGATGCGTCCATAGAGAAAAAAGGGATGTCCCGAACACAGCAGATTAGAATAGCCGTGGATTTTTCTATGGTGATTCTGCTGCCGCTGTTGATGGCCTACTCCTGTTGGCAGACATGATTGCCCTGCCTGGCAGCGGGATTCTTATGTCGCGTCATGTTTTTGCCTTTCTGGAGGTCGTGTCTGGAATGGCATTGACCAGAACAGTTCACCTGCCGGCGTCCTATTGGGGGGTGATTCTGATGAGTTTTCATGCTGGGCTGCACGGTGGGGCAATCATAGGAATGCTCCGTAAAGCGGTAAACATCAAGAGCAAATCCGCCACCCGGACAACCATCCTGCGCGTAATCGCCGCGCTGCTGGGAATCTGGGGCATTCTGATCTTTATCCGGCGGGAAATTGGAAGCTATCTGCTTCTGAGAAATCAATTTGTGTTCTTCGATTTCAGCCAGCCGCTCATTTACTTTGTGTTGGATTATGTTGCTGTCATGGCGTTGTTTGCTATGGCTGGTTATTACTCTGCCAAGCTGCTGAAACGCCAGAATTTATAAGGAGTTCAAATTTTGTGAAGAAGGAACGAATGATGATGCTGTCTCTCTTGCTGATTCCTTTTGTGCTGTTCTCCGCCTGCGGTTTCCCGCAGGCTCCATCTCCCGCTGAAATAGAGCTTCCTGCCCAAGTGCAGTCTGTTCAGACAGAGCAGGATGAACCGGCGGAGACTGTTCCCGGTCCGGCAGAACTGCTCTACCAGGGGCAGGCCAGTATTCGCATTGTGACCGACGAGGGCAAGGTGATCTACGTCGATCCTTATGTGGGTGAGGGGTATGATCTGCCTGCCGATTTGATTCTCGTAACCCATTCCCATTACGACCACAACGGTGTAGACCGTATCGAAAACCGGAATCCAGATTGCCGGATCATCACCTGGAAAGAAGCGATCCAAAACGGGGAACATCTGGTATTTGACTTGAGTTATGTCACCGTGGAGGCGGTAGAGGCCGGGTATAACCGCTGGCATGATATGGGTGAGTGCGTGGGCTATGTGCTGACCTTCTCCAATGGGTGCTCCATATATGTGACCGGGGACACCTCCACCACAGAGCAAATGGCGGACATGGCGGAGAAGGAGATCGACTATGCCTTCTTCTGCTGTGACGGTGTGTTCAACATGGGCCTGGAGGAAGCAGCAGAGGCCGCCCGGCTGGTAGGAGCCACGCACAACATTCCCTATCATGTGACAGCCAGGAACGATATTTTCTTCGACCGGACGGTGGCGGAGCAGTTCGATGTGGAGAACCGGCTGATTTTAGACATGGGGGAAACCTTGTTGATAGAATAGGAGACGATTGCGTATGAGAAAAGCTATTTTACTGATTGCGGCGGTGTTCTGCCTGCTGCTTACGGGCTGCGGTGCTGGGAACGCAGATGATACTCCAGGGAATATTCCGGCAGCATCCGTGCAGACGCCTGCCTCCAGCGAGGGGGCAGCGGCTGACAACACTGCCGTGGAACCGCCCACCGTCAGCGACAGCGGCGAAACCACTTCTTCCGGCTTCGACCTGGAGCGTGGCGTGGTCTTGCTGAACAATGGAATTGAAATGCCTATCCTTGGTATCGGAACGTTCCGTCTCAGCAACGATCAGGCAGAAAATTCCGTCTATTGGGCGTTGCGGGATGGCTACCGGCTCATTGACACCGCCCGTATCTACGGCAACGAGCAGGGTGTGGGCCGGGGAATCCAGAGGGCCATTGACGAGGGCCTTGTGACCCGTGAAGAAATCTTCGTAACCACAAAAATGTGGACAGATGATTACGACAACGGAGCGGATGCGATTGACCGCTCCCTGGAGCGCTTGGGCCTGGACTACATCGACCTGATGATCCTGCACCACTCCCAGCCCAGCAACGATGTAGCGGCATATCAGGCTATGGAGCAGGCGGTAGAAGATGGTAAGCTCCGCTCCATTGGCCTCTCCAACTACTACACCCCAGAGGACTTTGACCGGCTGATGAACGCCACTTCCATTACCCCGGCGCTCATGCAGAATGAGACGCACCCTTACCACCAGAGTACAGAGATGAAGGAGCATCTGGCTCAGTACGGCACGGTCATGGAAAGCTGGTTTCCCCTGGGCGGGCGTGGAAACACACGGACGCTGTTCGGTGATGAAACCATTTCCGCCATTGCCGCCGCCCACGGAAAGACCTCCGCACAGGTTATACTGCGCTGGCATTTGCAGGCAGGTAATATCGCTATCCCAGGCTCCAGCAATGAGGACCACATCCGGGAGAACTTTGAAGTTTTCGACTTCAACCTGACCGATGAAGAAATGGAGCAGATGACTGCCCTGGACAAAAATGAGCGGTTTGCAAACTATTAAACAAGGCGGGAAGGATGTACCCCCTGCGGAATCTGTTGCCTGCACTTTGATACGCAACTGTAGATGATATTTTTTGAAAGTGAGAAAATCCTATGAAACAACTAAAAAAACTGCTCTCCCTCGTTTTGATGTGCGCTTTAGCGATGGGATTGGGCGTCCCTGCGATGGCGGCAGTGGAGGATACCGGTTTTTCCGATGTGGCGGCGTATCAGGCCATGGAGCAGGCTGTCAGTGAGGGAAAACTCCGCTCCATCGGTCTTTCCAACTACTACACGGCGGAGGATTTTGACCGGCTGGTGAACGCCACCACCATTACCCCGGCGCTTCTCCAGAACGAGACGCCCCCCATTACCAGAGTACCGCCATGAAGGAGCATCTGAAGCAGTACGGAGCCGTTCTGGAATCCTGGTTCCCCCTGGGCGGGCGGGGCCATAAGCAGGAGCTGTTCAATGACCCCACAATTTCCTCCATTGCGGCGGCCCATGGCAAGACCTCCGCACAGGTCCTCCTGCGCTGGCATCTCCAGGCTGGCAATATTGCCATTCCCGGTTCCAGCAACGAAGCTCATATCCAGGAGAACTTTGAGATTTTCGACTTTGAACTGACAGACGCGGAAATGCAGCAGATCGCTGCGATGGACCAGATATCACATACAAAAGAAATCGTGAGGCCGTAATGAATAAGCGAATCAGGGAAAAACAGATCAAGCGGGCGTTGATCGGATTACTTGCCGCCTATGACGAATATGAGGCGGCGCGTGAACGTGCGGCTGGTTGTCTTTTTTTGAAATGAGCAGAAAAACAAAAAGCCCGCCCTCAACTGATTGATTCGTCAGCTGAGTAAGTGTTGCTTTAAGCTCTGTTGGATGGCCCGGATATGCGCCAACCACTTTTCGTGGTCGCTATCCTCAAGCCAGGATTGATACATCTCATGCTCCGGGTTCTGGACCTTCCGAAATTCTTCCAGAAGAAGCCGCAAGTCAGCATCCGTAACGCTAACTTCTTGGATGTGGTGCTCAATCGGATTGTAGTGCTTGCCAACATACTCGGTGACGGCCAGCTCCCCGGGACGGTAGTAGTCTGCCAGACACTCCGCGATCAGGAGCGCCCCTTGCGTGAAATTCCTCGGAAAGTTCTCGCTGAAGTAGAAAACCAGATTCTCCACAGAGCAGCCGCGATTGGTTCTTTCTGATTCCCTCCATAATGTCTGCCTTGATTACTTCAAGGGCGTCTGCTACATTAAAGGTGGAAAAGTCCACCGCTTTCAGTTGAATGGCTGCGATAGTCCCCAGCAGGTCCAGGTCATAGTCGCTTGCTTTCATGGTGATGCCCCAGGAACCCATTTTTGACCCCCTTCGTGATCCGAAAAAATTTGCCCTTGAAGTGCTGCCCTGGTTTCTCACCCCCTCCCGCAGCCCCCATTTCAAGGCCGTTTTTTAGTGGAAAAGGAATAAGGGCACTCTTACGCCGTTGCAGCGATAAAGAGCGGGGACGATATTAAAATGGTGCAGGGCAATCTGGGCTATGCAACCGCCGCCTTTACACTGGACGTTTACGGTCACGTCACCGAGCAGATGAAAAGAGAAAGTGCTGACCGGATGGATTGCTTCATCAAGAATATTGCCGCCGGTTAATGGAAACTGCGCAATAAGGGTAAAATAAGGGAAACATTTCCCCGCTATCATCAGAAAATCCCCCGAAACCCTGCGGTTTCAGGGGGTCTTCTGATGAAGTCTACTATCCAGTATCAAGTGAGCACCGCCGTTTCCTACTCGGAAATAGTAGCCCGTATCAATGCGGCCCCGCTGAAAAAAAGTCAATCCCACCGCCTTAATGAC
>JAAWQM010000004.1 GCA_022800525.1 Oscillospiraceae bacterium | reverse complement strand
TTCTCAAAGGGCAGCATCCCGTCCACGTTCATATACCGGGTGCCGGTGATGAGGTTCTGCTTGTTGGCGTTCTCGCCGGTGAGCTGGAAGCCGATGAGGTGGCAGCGGTTATAGAGGCTTTTGCCGTCCACGAAGTCATACTGGGCCTGGATCCAGCCAGTGGGCTTGACGGAGCTGATGGACTCCCGCTTCTCTGTGGGCATCAGGTCGCTACCGATGCAGGCCTCCGTCACTCCGCAGCGGCCAAGCCCGTCCAGATCGCTGTAGTATTCATAGGAGCTGGTGGTCAGCTCGTCCTCCGTGAAGCCGGGAACGTTGTCATTGATGGCTACATAAGGCTCGCCGGAGTAGTCCGGAATGGAGGTGATGGTGGCATGGGACACTTGCCCGCCCTGCTGCGCCGCGTCTCCCAGGATGGCGGACGCATCACACCCCGCCAGCATCACGCAGCACAGCGCCAGCGCCAACAGAGCGCTGTTGGCCTTTTTAAGTAATCGCTTCAACGGAAATATACCTCCTTGGTAATGAGTTCATGGGAGGAGCCGGGGAATTCCTCCGCCCGCTCCAGCCGCCAGCCCTCCAGGGGCAGCGGAAAATAGCGGTCGGCGGGATAATGGCGGTTCCACTTGTAGAGGATAACCGCCTCCGCTTCATCCAGATACGGCCCTGGGTCCACATCCTCAAAGAAGCACAGCTCCCCCGCCCCCGCCTGCCGGGGAAAATCCCCGGCAGGCCGGACAGCCCCGGAGCAGCCGGCGAACTGCTTGGCTGAATAGCCGCTCATCCACAGCGGCCTTCCCGCAGCCTCCTTCAGCAGGTCCTCCCGCAGCAGGCGGTCCTGGCTCTGGCGGCGGTGATTGAAGAGCATCCCGCCCTTATCGTCGATACATACGGCTATTATCATGTCAGGTCATCCCCAACAGATTGGCGCACAGGCGCTGGAAGATCACGGCAACCTGGGCTCGGGTGGCGTTCCCCATCGGGTCCAGCCTGCCGTCGGAGCCTGCGATCAGCCCCACGCCTACCGCCCAGCTCATGGGATCGGCAGCATAGAGAGCGACGGAAGCTGCGTCAGGGAATGTCCCCAGGTCCGCCCGGGCCGCGACGTCCAGCCCCTTGTACTGCACGTAGCGGTACAGGATTGCGGCAAGCTGCTCACGCGTAATGGCGGTGTCCGGGGAAAAGAATCCGTTTCCAACGCCGGTGACGATGCCGTTGGCGGAGGCCCAGGCCACCGGAGCGGCGTAGTAGGCCGAAGCGGACACGTCATAGAACGCGGCGGACGGCGCGGCGGGCGAGCCTTCCAGCCGGTGGAGCATGGTGACGATCATTCCACGGGTGGTGGCCTGATTGGGGGAGAAGGCGGCAGCCGCCGTACCGGACATGATGGCGTGGGCGTAGACGTACTCCACGGCGCTGCGGTACCAGCTCCCCGCCGCCACGTCGGCGAAGGGCAGGACCGCCGGAACAGGCGTTGTCCCAGGCTGCTGGGGCTTTGGACTCTCAGGCTGGGAGGGGGACGGGGCAAAGGAGGTCCCGGCGGGAGCGGTTGCCGTCACCGGAAAACTGCCGGACATGGACCCGGTCATAGGCCGGAGCTGCTGATTCAGAAGGATCACGCTGGCGGATTCCGGCAGCGCATCCCAGCTGACCAGCTCGTTCACACCCAGGTCCAGCTCGCCCAGATCCACTGTGCCGTCCCTGTTCAGGGCGGCGCTGCCGGTAAGGTAGACGGTGACGCTGGTCGTATCCCGGCGGGTCTCCACCACGCAGCCGGGGCTGTAGGCCGCCCGGCTGCTGGGGGTAAAGACGGAGCGGGGGTACTCCCCCTCCAGGACCAGCTCCAACTGGACGCCGTAGACGGCGCTGCCGTCCAGGTCCTCCAGGCTCAGGGAGACGACGCCGTCCTTCACGCCGGTCTCACAGATCACGGTAGGCTGTCCGGCGCACCGGGCCGGAACGGCGGCTCCGGCCAGCAGGATCAGGGCCAGGAGCAGAGATAAAAGTCTGTTATGTTTCATTCGCCCTCTCCTTTCACTTCTACCAGGGGCAGGTCCGTTCCGCCAGGGCTGCTGATCCACAGGGTCTGGGCGGTGCAGCGGGTACCCACGGCGCTGTCAGGCTCCATGGTACGCCACAGCTCCGCGCGGATGCGGCTGGGCAGGACGCTGGCCGTGCCGCAGGAGGTGGAATCCCCTGTCAGCTCCGCCTCCTTCTGGACGTCGGGGATAAAGATGAAAATGCCGTCGCTGATGTTGGTATAGGTCTTGTCAGAGGACTCCGAGGCGAAGAGGATGGCTACGCCGTTGATGTCCCGGATGTCCTCCGCGGGGGCTTCGGGATCCTGGTCCTGGTTGGCCGCTGACATGTCCGGGACGGAGAAATCGCCCTTGATGCGCACGGTGTTGTATGTGGGATCGCCGCGATAGGCGCCGGTGACCACCAGGGTGCCCTTCTTAATCACGTCGTCCTCGCCGTCGCCGTAGCGGTAGTCCTGGGCCATGACGCCCACGGTGGGGCCGTCCAGGAAGGCGATGTCGTCGCCCATGTAGCTGATGAGCTGGACGTCCTTCGTCTCAATCTCCGCAGGCAGTCCGGCGATGGTGATGGCCGTGGCCTGATAGGTCCAGACCTGGGAGCTCTGGCTGGCGTCCGCGTTGGGGCGCTGGAAGTAGGTGATAACGCTGTCCGTCCGGGCGGCGTCGGGGGTGTTTTTGGCGTCAACCGTCTGGCCGCCCTCCGTGATGGTGATTTTCAGCGCGGAGGTATCCACGCCTTTGGGGAGCTTCAGGCCGGTGACGGCGGTGGCCTTGGGGAAGGTGACGCGGACCGCGCCGTCCTCCTTGGTCATGGTGTAGCTGCCGGAATCCAGCAGCAGGTCGTAGGCGATGCGGACCTCTTCGGTTTTCGCTTCCCCGATCTTGTTGCCCAGGACGTCATAAGCAGCTACGGTGTATTCGTAGGTACGGTTGTTGCTGGTTCCGATGGTATCTGTGTAGGTGCCGTCCGCAGTGAAAGCGATGGGCACGCCGTTCCGCTGAATCTCATAGCCCTGGACCTTGCCGGAGTTGGTCAGCCCGGCCTTGAAGGTCAGCTCGATCTCGTTGTCCCCCTGCTTGACTGCGGAGGCGGCCACTGTGCCCTCAGCGGCGGAAGCGCCCGCCAGACGGTCACGGCGGCTCTGGTCATTGAGATACCAGACGGCGCGGGTCTCCTTGCTGTATGTACCCAGCTTTGTTTTGGTCTCCTCACTGAGGGTCATGCCCCAGCGGGTGAAGAATTCCGTCAGGTCCTTCCCCGTCACGGCGGAGGCCGTCAGGGCGACCCTGTCATCGTAGGAGGACGCGCCATTGAAGTAGGTCCCCGCCTTCCAGGCAGTGAAGAAGCGGGTGAAGAAATCCAGGGGAGACTCCCCGCCGTCGTAGGCCAGATGGAGCTGCCAGTACATGCCCAGCTGGACAAAGACGTCGTTGGACGCGCCGGGGTAGCCCTGCGCCACCTTGTTGAAGATGGCGGCGTACTTGTTGCTGGCCTCCAGGCGGGAGGTCAGCGTGTTCTGCTTCCCATCGTAGGTCTGGACCGCCAGGGAATAGATGTTGTTGGTGATCTCGGCCTTGCCCAGCTTGTCCATGTTGTGACCGATCTCATGGGCGATGCCCCAGCCGAAAAGGCTGTTGGCCTTGGCGTCAGAGGCCAGATTTTTCACCGGCGCGCCGCCCACCATACCGGAGCAGGAGCCGTAGCCGATGCCCACATGGTTCCCGGCGGCGTACATGAACGCCCCGGCGAACATCTGCATACACCGGATATTCTGGCGGGTCTCCGTGGTCCCGGTGATGCCCTGGACCGTGCGGCAGATCTGCATGAGCTCTTCCCAGGCTTCCACGGAATTGGTGAGCTGCGCTGTCCGGTCGCCCTTGAGACCGGCGGACACCGCCTTGGCAGGCAGGCTCAGCAGCACGGAGGGCGTGGCAATTTCCGTCACGTTCCGCCAGTCAGTCGTGTCGCTGCCGATGGGGTTTTGGGTGAGATAGCTGTCCAGCGCGGTGAGGTAGGTATTGATGGCCTGGGTCCGCGCCGCGCCGTCCATCGTGTTCCAATCGGACAGGTCCAGCACAGGAATGGGCGTTCCGCGGCGGACATGGAGGCGGATGTTTTCAGCGCCGGTTCCGCTGTAGGCGATGTAGAGGCTGCCGCCCCTGGGCGTGTTCTGACTGCCGATCTGGGGCACGGCCAGCACATTGCGCCCGTTTTCCAGGGTCCCGATGGACGCCTGCCATGCGGACGCTTCGGCGTTGAACTGGGTGGCGTAAACCGTCACGGTCTCGCCCTCCGGAATGCCCTGGGCGTAAATGGTGATCTCCGCGTTGGCCGCCGCCGCCGCGCCCAGAGGCTGAAGGGCGCTGCCGCTCTGACCGTAATTCGAGGAATCCCGGCTGCCGCTGCGGGAGTCGATGCCGTTGAGGAATACGCTGGAGCCGGTCTGTCCGTTCAGCAGCTCCTGGGCGAGGTCAAGCTCGTCCTCCAGCGCGTTCAGGTCCATGTAATAGTTTCGCTCGTCGCTGCTGAGACGGGCGCGGAGCTGGTCGATCCTCGCCTGGGTCGCGGTGGAGGTCAGGGTGGTGCGCAGCTCATCGGTGAACAGCTCGGCGATGTCGTCGGGCAGGCGGTGGTTCTCGTCGTATTTCAGGAACATCAGCTCGCTGAGGTTGGTCAGGTTATAGGCGCTCTGCTCAGCGGCAACGCTGATCTGGATGACCTTCTTCTGGGACTTGAAGGGCATGATGGCGAACTTGGTAACGGACGGATTGCCCCGGACGGCGGGCCAGGTGTGGACGTCTCCGCCGTCGGTGCCGCTGTTGTTGTCGGTGCCGGGGGTGATATGGTGGCCCGGGCCGTTGAGGTCCTCCTTCTCATACCATACCAGGACGCTGTAGGCCCGCAGGTTGGAGGAGTAGGTCCCATCCATCCGGGTGACCCAGATGGCGGCATTCAGATCCTGGGGCTCCTTGAAGGTGACGATGACGTGCTCATTGCCCCACCAGTTCGAGGCGGTCCACTGGGTGCGGTAGTTCCCGTCCGCCATGTGCCAGGGGGAGAAGTCAGGGCACTCCGTACGGGAGTAGTTGCCGGAGGCCGCCAGCCGGATGTCCTGGAAGTCCCGGTAGTCCAGCACGCCCTCCGCCGGGATGCCCTCGGGGCGGGTATAGAGAACCGCCTTCGGCGTGCCGGAGGAGATTCGGGAGGGTCCGCTCCGGCCGGCCTCGTTTCCGGCGATGATGTAAATGTAATAGGTCGTGTCGTTGGTCAGGCCGGTAATGGTGGTGCGGGTGCCGGTCAGCGCCTCGCCCCAGCGGGTGTAGCTGGCAGCGGAGGCGTTCTCAACGTCGGTGTAATAGACCTCATAGAAGGTCGCGCTCTTGGACGCCTTCCAGCTGACGCCCAGCGATCCGTCCAGGGCGGTGACACTCACCATGTCCGGGGCGTCAGGCGCTTTGGCGGGCTGCGGCGTGGCGGTGACGGGATCGGAGGGCTTGCCGCTCCAGCTGCCGTCAATTGCCGTGACGGTGAACTGGTACGCGGTCAGATTTTCCAGTCCGCCGATCTCCAGCCGGTTGACCTCCACCACCTTCTGCTGGGTCCTGGACGGGTCGCTGACAGGCCACCACGTCACCCGGTAGCCGGAGATGTTGGGCAGGCTGTTCCAGGTCAGGCTCACCTTCCCGTCGCCCTCCGCGGCGGAGAGGCCCGTGATCTGACTGGCCGCCGCGCCGGGGTCGGCGGGGATCATCTCCTTCAGGAACTGGATTGACTCCACTGTGGCATACCCGGCGGCGGTTTTGGTGACGGTGATGGTAACTTTCTTCACCGCGATCCGCTTGCCCAGGTCGATGGAGATGACGCTGACTCCCTCCTGGGCGCTGAGGGTCTGGATGCCTGCGGGAACGGTATTGTCAAAGGCGTAGCGGGTCACGTTCCCCCCCTCGTCCTCCACATCCACCGTGCCCGCCAGGGGCGCGGCGGACTCCGGGGAGACAATGCGCAGCTCCTCCAGCTCCGTCGCCTGACCGAACTCCAGGGGCAGGACAATCAGCCCCTCGCTGTTGGCGGCGAAGGTGACGGTCCTGCCGTTCTCCACAAACAGGTCCGCCAGGTCCCCCGCCGTCACGGTCACACCCTGCTGGACAAGCTGGGGGCCCAGAACCGTGTCATTCACCGGGGGCGTCAGCAGAGTGGTCTCCAGGCACTGGCTGCCGCCGGTGGCCTTCAGCAGGCGGTTGAGATAGGACAGGTCAATGATGTCGATGGCCCCGTCTCCGTTGAGGTCATAGCTGTCCAGGTCCTGGCGCAGCTCGGAGCCCAGGGCGGCGGACAGCCGCTCCAGATCGCTTTCATTCACCCTGCCGTCGCCGTTGACATCGCCCAGGGTGAAGGTGGCGTCGCCGGTGCCCACGATCAGGTGGCGAGAGTGGTCGGTCATGTAGACGGTCTCCTCATAGGGCGCATATCCCCTGCCGGTGAAGCGCAGGGTGTAGGCTCCCTGGGGAAGGCCGTCCACGGTGAAGTCCAGATAGCCGGGCCACTCGCTGTAGAGGGGCCCGCCGGACTGGTCCCGGAGGGAGACCTGGGCAGCGCGGTTTCCGGAGAGGGACTGCTGTCCGGCCGCAGTCAGGTCAATGGTCCCCAGGAGCTGGCTGCCCTGCCGCAGCTCCGCCTGAACGCCGCGGTCCTCCAGCTCCTTCAGAGATTGGTCGTAGTCGATCCGCACGGTGGCGGAGATGCTGCCGGTGATCCCGGACGCCGCCCGGGCGGCCGGAACGGGCAGCAGGGAGAAAATCATCGCCAGCGCCAGCAGGGTTGGCAGCAGCCGTTGTCTGTTTCTGTTCATAGTGGTTCCTTTCTGTCTGTTTTGTATCAGTTTCCGGCCCGGGCCTTCAGTTCTTGCAGGGTGATCTCATAAGCCTCCCTCTGGTGGGGGAGCGCAGGCGGAGGCCCGGCGTACGCCCGGCCCTTTTGCTGGAACAGGCGACGGACGATAAAGTCCAGGAAATCCGGGTTTTTCACCAGCGCAGGACCGGTGATATGGGTGCCGAACACATTTTCGGAGACGTATCCCTCCGCCCCACGCTCCGCCTCGTTGCCGAAGCCCAGGAGCAGTCTGCCGAACAGCGGCGTGGAGACGCCGTGCGTAACGCTGCATTTGTTCATGAAGCCTACGGCGGGCGCATCCCACAGGACCGGCGCGGCAATAACATCCTCCGGGGTGCGTTTGTCCGACTCCACGGTTGTGAAATCCGCAAGCCCCAGCCCCGGCCAGACCTTGCCGCCGGCATCGGTGACAGAGGCCCCCAGGGCCGTCATGGCGTTCCCGGTGAAGAGGACCAGCGCGCCGCGCGCCGCAGCGGCCTTGAGGCTGTCCCCATGGGGCAGGAGCTTTTCCAGAGCGGTCTTCAGCTTCCGCTCCGTGCCCGCGCCCATATAGATCAGGTCCGTCCCGCCGAAGTCCGGCGGATCATCACAGCTGACCGCCCGGAGCGTCACGGACACGCCCATGCGCTCCAGATACCGCCGCAGTACCGCCACATTGGCGTACTCACCGTACAGGCTCATGAAATCGGGAAACAGGTGCAATACCGTCAGTTCCATCCTCAGTCCTCCTCTCGTCTGACCAGGCTGAGCAGCTTGTCCCGGTCGGAGAAACAGGTCACGACATACAGCTCCTCGTTCCCGCCGTCCTCCGCCAGCGCGCCGGCAGCCTGGGCCACGGCGTCATAGCAGACGATCCTTTCCGCCGGGATGCCGGTGTAATCGAACCGCATGGCCAGATCATGGACGTACTTCCCGCAGAGGACAATCTGCTTCACCTGCTCGCGGTTCAGCTGGCTGAAGTCGATGTCCCACAGCCAGCTGGTTTCCCCGGTGAAATACTTCCGGCTGATGGCGTCCACGATGACCAGCACCTTGCAGGGCTCCCTGGCGCTGGCGATATACCCGAGATTCGTGTCGTAAGCGACGGAATTCTCGTGCTTGCTGGTCAGGAGGGTCCCGTGGTGTCCGCCCAGCCTGAACTGCACCATCCGCCCGTTTTTCAGGATATAGTTGTTGATGACCGAGGCCATGGTCCCCCGGTCCACTCCCGCCAGGGAGCACACGGACCATGCCGCCAGGATGTTGTAGACATTGTAAATGCTCCGGAAGGCCAGAGAGATCTCTGTCTCCCCGTCCAGGGTCAGCCTTCCGCCGTCCAGGTCCAGGGCGGTGACGGCGAAATCAGGCTCATGCCGGTGGTGGCCGCAGCCGGCGCAGCGGTAATGTCCGATGTGCCCGTAATGGTAGCAGCTATACTCCATCCGGCCTCCGCAGACGGGACAGAGGGTCCCGTCATGGTAGACGCCGCAATGCTCCTCCGTGCTGATGGAGCAGCGGTCCAGGCCGAACCACCTGACCCGCTCATGACCGTCCGCGAAGCAGGACACCAGCGGATCGTCGGCGTTCAGCACCAGAGTGGAGTTGTCGTGGATGGCGGGAAGGATGGCGTCGTAGACCCACTCCGGATGCCCGTTGCGGGTCAGCTGGTCCCGGTACAGGTTGGTGATGACGAAATGGGTGGGATGGAACCACTGGAAGGACAGCCGCGCGTACCGCTCGTCGCTCTCCAGCAGCAGCACGTCCGCCTTCATTTTGCCGCCTGGGGTGCTGCTACACAGAACAAGGGTGGTGACGCCCTCAATCTGGTTGGAGCCCTCCTGGTTGTAGACCACCGTTTTCCCGCTCTTGCGCAGGATGGCAGCGATCATTTCCACCGTGGAGGTCTTACCGTTGCTGCCGGTGACGGCGATGATATACTGCGGCAGCTTCACCCGCCGCAGCACGTCCGGGCAGATTTTCAGGGCGTATTTTCCCGGCAGGCTGCTGCCCTTGCCTGCCAGCTTTCCGATAAACCGGAGGATTTTGCAGATAATGATTGCGAGAAACATTCTCATGGTTGGAAACTCCTTGTTTTTTCCTGGTGACGTGGGCGGGCAGGATACAAACCGGGTATGCTCTCAGAAGCTGTATTCATAGGCGGGGAAAGACCTGTCCAGACGGCGTTCAGCGCCTGTGAACACAGCTTCTTACTCCAAAAACTTCTCCACGGCCTTATTGAACGCCTCCGGATTCTTCGCGGCGATGAAATGATCTCCCGCGATGACCTCCAGCTTGCTGTTGGGCAGCGAGTTGGCAATCAGCACCGTATGGCTGTCCTTGATCATATCCTTTGTTCCCACAATCACCAGCGTGGGAACGTACAGGTCCTCCAGCGCCGCCGGGTCAATATGCGGATGGTTCACCATCAGGCCCAGACGCTCCGCGTTCCGCTTCGCCTTCGGGTCATATCCGGCGAACAGCGACGCCAGCTTGAAGCCCAGGATAATGGGGACCTGGACGCTGGGCCTCACCCCGGAGGGGTCCAGGTTCGCCCCGTTCAGCACCAGCCGCCGCACCCGTTCCGGATTTTTCAGCGCGAACGACAGCGCGACGTTCCCCCCGTCGCTGAACCCCAGGATGCGAACCTGGGCCATATCGTGCTCGTCCATGAAATCCAGCAGGTCCTCCGCAAACTGGTCGATGGTGAAGGGAGCCCTGCCTCTGAGCGTCTTGCCGTGGCCCCGGGTGTCGATGGCATAAACCGTGTACCGGCGGGCGAAGTAGGCGCTCTGATGGGAAAAGTAGCTCCCATCCTGCCCGTTGCCGTGGAGCAGCAGCAGGGGCGGGCCCGCCCCCTGCATGGTGTAGCACAGAGAAATATCAGACATAACGCCCTCCCTTCATAAGGCTTCATAAGATACAAATGGCTGCCGGGATGAATGACCGCTCCCTTTTATCAGACTGAACAACAGCAGCGCCGATCCTTAACAACGCGCAGATATCATATCTTTTCAACATAGCGGACCGCATTTTGCTCCCAATACTTTCTGTATACCCGGTTCTCATTGCCGTCCAGGTTGAGCTGGTACAGCCGGAAATCCACCAGGATATTTTTGGGCTGCCACTGCTCCTGGTAGGTGTACTGATACCGCATCCCCAGCGCTTTCATAACGCCGCCGCTGCGGGGGTTCTTCACATCATGGGTGGCGGTGATGTAGGGGACGCCGTCCCGTTCCGCCTGCGTCGCGACCGCCCGGGCCGCTTCGGCGGCGATGCCCCTGCGCCAAAACCGCCTGGACAGGCCGTAGCCCAGGTCATGGGCTTCATCCGTACTCAAATGCACATATCCGACAGGGATATTGTCCTCCTTCAGACAGACGGCGTAACGATACCCCCAGGGCTGTTCATAGGCCACTGCGTACCCCGTCTCAAAAAGCCGCTCCGCCTCTTCCAGGGAGGACAGCGGGAACCACGGCAGATACATGTTGACTTCTTCATCGCTGAAGATCGAAAACAGCGCCGCAATATCATCCGCACAGAATTTTCTCAAAATCAGCCGCTCTGTTTCCAGCGCAGGCGTATTCAGCAGCTCCATACCTCACCTCTCCAGCCAGATCATCAGCGCCGCAACGTCCGCCGGGGATACGCCGGAAATCCTTGCCGCCTGTCCCAGGTTTATGGGCCGCACGGCCCCCAGCTTCTCCCGCGCCTCCAGGCGCAGGCCTTGGATGGCCCCATAGTCCATGTCTGCGGGCAGGGCGCGGCTCTCCATCCGGCGAAGCTCCTCCACGTCCTGCAGCTGGCGCTGGATGTAGCCCTCATATTTGACAGATATCTCCACCTGCTCCGCCACCTCCGGCGGCAGGTCCGGCATATCGGGATCGAACTGCCGCAGCTCCCCGTAGCGGATCTGCGGCCTGCGCAGCAGGGCAATCAGCGGCGCGCCGTCGTTCACCGGGGCGGTGCCCTTCTCCGCAAGGAAGGCGTTCAGCGGCTCCGAAGGCGGCACCCCCCTGGCGGCCAGCCGCCTGATCTCCCGGCGGACGGCCTCGTACTTGGCCTCCACCTCCGCCAGCCGCTCGCCGGACACCAGCCCGATTCTGTGCCCGACGGGGCACAGCCTCTGGTCGGCGTTGTCCTGGCGCAGCAGCAGGCGGTACTCGCTGCGGCTGGTCATCATGCGGTAGGGCTCGTCCGTGCCCTTCGTCACCAGATCGTCGATCAATGTGCCAATATACGACTGTCCTCTGGAGAGAATCAGCGGCTCCTCCCCTTTCAGGGCCAGGGCGGCGTTGACTCCCGCCGCAAAGCCCTGCACCGCCGCCTCCTCATATCCGGAAGACCCGCAGAACTGGCCCGCGCCGTAGAGTCCGGGAATCCGCTTGCACTCCAGTGTGGGCAACAGCTCCAGCGGGTCCACGCAGTCATACTCGATGGCGTAGGCGGGCCGCATCATCTCCGCCCGCTCCAGGCCGGGGATGGTGTGGAGCATCGCAAGCTGCACGTCCTCCGGCATGGCGGAGGAAAAGCCCTGGATGTACAATTCCTCCGTGTCCAGACCCATGGGCTCGATAAACAGCTGGTGCCGGGGCTTGTCCGCAAAGCGGGTGACTTTGGTTTCAATGGACGGGCAGTACCGGGGCCCTACCCCCTCAATCACGCCGCTGTGCATGGGGGAGCGGTCCAGGTTTTCCCGGATGATCCGGTGGGTCTCCTCGTTGGTGTAGGTCAGCCAGCATACCGCCCGGTTCACCGGCGGCGTCTTCGTCTCGAAGGAGAAGGGCATGGCCTCGCTGTCCCCCTCCTGAAGCTCCATTCTGGAGAAGTCCACACTGCGGGCATTGACCCGGGGCGGCGTGCCGGTCTTGAACCGGCGGAGGCTGAGGCCCAGGTTTGCCAGGCAGTCCGTCAGCCGGGCGGCGGCGAACATGCCGTCCGGCCCGCCGTCCTGCACGCACTCCCCGACGATGGTCCTGCCGTTGAGATAGGTCCCGGAGCAGACTACGGCGGCCTTTACAGCGAACACCGCCCCGGTATGCAGAACCACATGGCTCACCCGCCCGTCCGTCAGGCGTATGTCTGTGATTTCCCCCTGGCGGAGGGTCAGGTTCTCCTGCCGCTCCAGGGCGTGCTTCATGACCTCCTGATAGCGCCGCCGGTCGGCCTGGGCCCGGAGGCTGTGGACCGCGGGCCCCTTGCCCCGGTTCAGCAGGCGGTACTGGATACAGGCGGCGTCCGCCGCCCGGGCCATCTCGCCGCCCAGGGCGTCCAGCTCGCGGACCAGATGGCCCTTGCCGGTGCCGCCGACGGCGGGGTTGCAGGGCATGTTGCCCACCGCGTCCAGATTGATGGTGAAACAGATGGTCCTCTGTCCCAGCCGCGCCGCCGCCAGGGCCGCCTCGATTCCGGCGTGGCCCGCGCCGATGACGGCGATATCATATTGTCCGGCGAAGAATTCCCGCATCTCTCTATCCTCTCCGCAGCGTCAGAATCACCAGCTCAGGCCGGTTGAACAAACGGAAGCTCCGTCCGGAATTTCCCAGTCCCCGTGAAACAAACAGCCTGCGGCCGCCCACCTCGTAGAATCCCGCCGTATAGGAGGGAAACAGGGTCCGCTCCACGCTGACCAGCCCGTCGGTGAAGGGCAGCCGGATCAACCCGCCGTGGCCGTGGCCGGAGATGACCAGGTCAGCTCCCAGATTGCTGTATTCTTTTTCAAAATAGTTGTTCCGGTGGGCCAGAAGCATCCAGAAGGGGTCCCCTTCCAGGGCGTGGATTTCCTCCGCCAGCTCCTCCGGCGTCTTCTGATCGGCGAAGCCGTTGGGGTCGTCGATGCCCGCCAGAAGGATGGTATCCCCGTCCCGCGCCAGCCAGACGTACTCATTGGTAAGGACGGTGACTCCGGCCTCCTCCAGCCCGCGCTTCAGTCCCCGCACGTCGGGGAAGGCCCACTCGTGGTTGCCGGTGACGAAATAGGTGGGGGCGATCTGCGCCAGGGCGCGGCCAAGCCCGATGGAATAGCTCTGAGGCGTCTGCCGGTACTGGTCCTGCAGGTCGCCGGTCAGAAAAATATAGTCCGGGTCCGCGTCCAGGACCTGCTGGAGCAGGTCCTGGTTATTTTCACCGAATTCCGCGCCGTGGAGGTCAGAGAGCTGCACGATGACGCAGCCGTCGAAGCTTGCAGGCAGGCGGTCGGAGGCGTAGGTGAAGGCCTGGGTCTGGAGGGAGTGGTTGCTCCACCAGAAGAAGACGGCGGAAAGGGCGCACAGCAGGAGGAATTTCAAAAACAGATGCCGCCTGCGGCGGCGGGGCCGTGCGCGGTAGGATTGAGGCATGGGGGCGGACTCCTTTTCTATGGTACTCTTGGAATATTGTAGCACAAAGTGGAAAGGATGACAACTGATTCTTTCTGCAATTGGCAGGAGGAGAGGGGGCGCCTTTCTCCAGGGAAACATACCACCGGCTGCCTGATGAGGCATGTCCCCTTACTATTGTTTCCAAAGTTTATATTCGGAAATAATCCTTCCAAACTGAAAGGCCGGAAGGATTATCCGCCATGTTTTGCGGTTGCCGCTGCTTGTGGCGGCGAGCAAAATGGCTTGAATCAAATGTATTATTTCCGAATCTAAATTCGGAAATAATATCCCCAAAATCTTAGGGTTGACTCCAGAGGAAAAATGCGCTAAAATAGGGCTGTAACTATTTGTAACCCTTTTGCGCCATTTTGTAACCAAATGGAGGAAACTCTATGTTCTTCAACCATAAAGAGACAGAAAAAAAAGCAGCCAGGCGGGTCAAGCAGTCCGCGCCAGCGCAGCCGGCCAGGCGGGTGGCCCCCACCAAGGCGCAGCCGGCCGCCGCGCAGCTGGTCCGGCCCCGCCAGGTCCAGGACAACCGCCGCCGCCGTTTCCCGGAATCCAGCAGTCCCTACCGCCAGCTCCAGCTTCTGCTGTCCGGCAGTATGCCCCTGCTGCGGCAGAAGGTGCGGGAAGCAATCTACAGAATGCGCTCCGCAATCGACGCGGCCCTCTCCCGCCACCGGCGGGACGCCCGCCGGAAGGGCTGGCTGCTCCAGACCGCCGTGTTCATGGCCGCCAGTCTGACGGTAATCGTTTACGCCGCATTCCAGGTGCTCTATACCAACGCCGTCACGGTCACCTTTGACGGCAAGGAGCTGGGCACCGTGGCCAACGAGGAGGCTGCCCAGGCCGCCGTGCTGTCCGTGGAGCGCTCCATTTCCGACGCGCTGGGCAGCAGCTACACCCTGGAGCCGGACAAGGTGACCTATACCACCAGCTTGGCCTATCGCGGCGCTCTGGTGGACGAGGCCGACCTGGAGGCCGCTCTCAACGAGTCCCTGCGGGTTCTGGAGCACGGCTACGCCCTGTATGTGGGCGGCGAGTTCATCGGCGCGACCCAGACCAAGGACGCGCTGGAGGGCCTGCTGGATCAGGTGGCCGCGGACTACCGCAATGAGAACACCGTCTCCATCGACTTTGTGGAGGGCGCGGAGGTCCGGGAGGTTGATCTGCCCCTGGACGACTTCACCAACCTTGCCGAGGTTGCGCTGCTGCTCAACAGCACCAAGGAGGGCGAGCAGACCTACGCCGTCCAGAGCGGAGACTGCTGGTCGGTCATCGCCCAGGACCACGACATGTCCAATGACGAGCTGCTGCGGCTGAATCCCGGCTATGACATCGACAGGCTTCAGGTCGGCGATGAACTGCTGATCAGCAACGCCGTGCCTTATCTGACGGTGCGAGCCACCCAGATGGAGTACTATACGGCGGACGTTCCCTATGAGATCGAATATGTGGATGACAACACCATGTGGGAGGGCGACACCAGGATCATCACCAGGGGCCAGTATGGATCCGCCGACATCGTGGCGCGGGTCACATACGAGGGCCTGACGGAGGTGGAGCGGACCATTGAATCCGAGACCACGATCACCGAGCCTGTCACGGAGGTTCAGGCGCGGGGCACATTGGAACGGCCCAGTTGGGCGCCCACCGGAAGCTTCCGCTGGCCCACCAGCGGTACGATCACTTCCCGCTATGGTTACCGCAATATCTTTGGCGGCAGCTCCTTCCACGGCGGCGTGGACATTGCCAACTCCTATGGTACGGATATTGTGGCCGCGGACGGCGGCACGGTTATCTATGCCGGCTGGATGAGCAGCTATGGCTATCTGGTGCAGATTGACCACGGGAATGGGTATGTGACCTATTATGGACACAACAGCAGCCTGCTGGTCAGCGTGGGCGACAAAGTGTTCAAGGGGCAGCACATCGCGGAGATGGGCGCCACCGGACGCGTCACCGGCACCCATTGCCACTTTGAAGTCCGCTACAATGGCGAACGGCAGAATCCTATGAATTATCTGGACTGATCAAATGAATTGGGGAGCTCCCGGCGTACCGGGAGCTCCCCTGCTTTGCCCCTGCCGGGGCGAAGGAATGTTTTCTGTCTGACAGCCCGGACCCTCGCTGCCGCCTGGGACGGTCACCGCGCGCCGCGGTTCAGCAGCTCCAGCAGCAGCTTTTCATTGTCCCCCGCCGCTCTGGTGAGGGCATCGGACTTCCGCCGAAGGCCCGCCAGCACGCTGTCATAGTCCGCCATCAGCCGGTCCGTCCGGCGGATGGCCTCATCGCCGTCGAACCGCTCCACCTCCCCGGCGGAGGGCAGCTCCAGCTCCTGGAGGTAGCTGGCCACCTTGGGGTCGTATACCAGCCCCATGGTGGGCACCGCCATGCGGGCGGCAAAGATCAGCGTGTGCAGCCGCATGGCAAGGCACAGCCTCGCCTGCCCCAGCACCGCCATCAGTTCCCTGGGTGAGCAGGACGCGTCCAGCAGGCGGGAGGGCTCCGTCATCAGGCAACGCACCTGCTCTGCGGCCTCGCGGTCCACAGCGGGCTGCATCAATAAAAACAAAATTTCCAGGCCATACGTCCGCCTCAGATGGTCGCACAGCCGGGCCAGTTCCCGGCTGAACGCCCCCGTATTGGGCCACTCCCGCACCGATACCACGGCAAAGGGCTTCCCATCCGGCAGGCCCGCCTGGGCGGCCAGCTCCCGGCCCCGTTCCGGGGCGGCGGGGGAGAGGTGGAACACCGGGTCCGCCGTAACGTGGAGGTCCTGCCGCTTCACCCCCATGGCGGCCAGCTCCCGGGCGGAGCTGTGATCCCGGAGGGTGACCAGGGCGGCGCGCTCCACCGCCTTGCGCACCCGCCGGCGGTTGGCGGGGCGGCGGACCGGGCCGATGCCGTTGGCGTAGAGCATCACCGGCTTGCCCAGCCACTGGGCGCAGCGGATGACGGACAGATAGTAGACCAGGGACCGGGTGGAGGTGGTGTCCTGCAAAAGGCTTCCGCCCCCGGAGAGCAGTGCGTCGCACCGCCGCAGCGCGGCGAACACCCGCCCCATGCGGAACCGGGGTACGGCGTCCATGCCGTACTGCTTCCAGGTCAGGGCCGGGGCGTTGGACAGCACGGTCACGCCGATATCCTCCCCCTGGACGGACTGCCGGATGGCTTCCAGGATGGCGTCGTCCCCGGCGTTGGAGAAGCCGTAGTAGCCGCTGACCAGCACCCGGTGCTTCCGCCTGCGCACCTGGTCATACATGGCGAGGCAGTCCCGCGCCATGCGGTTGACGGAGTAGTGGTCGAAGATGACCTGACGTCCATAGCGGCCCAGCTCCTCCCGCTCCGCGGCGGACATGGCCAGCGCGGCGGACACGTCCGCCAGCAGGCGCTCCGGCTGGGAGAGGGGCAGGCCCCGGCAGCAGAAGTTGCCCGCCTGGGCCTCCGCCAGCTTGTCCGGCCCGAAGAGGCCGTGATAGCCCTCGTTCCCGGCCACGATCACCGGCTTCCCCGCCGACATGGCCTCCAGGGCGGACCGGGACACGCCTACGAAGATCTGTCCCGCAGCCGCGATGCGGTTGATGTCCGTGCGGGCCCCGGTCATGACGACGCAGCGGCGGCCCAGGGCGGCATTCGCCGCCTCCGCCTTTGCGTTCAGCTCGTCAAAGACATTGCCGCCTCCGGCGATCAGGAGCTGGACGCCCGGCGCGGCCTCGTCCAGCCGGGGGGCGATCTCAATGAGCTGCCGCGCCACCAGCGCCCGGTCCTCATCCATGCGGCTGACGTAGGAGACGATGGGCTTGTCCGGGTCCAGGCCGAACTCGGCGATGACCTCCGCGCCTGAGACCTGGGGGGAGAACTTCTCCGTGTCGATGCCGTTGATGGTCACGGAGATATGCTCCGGCGGCAGCTTGTACTCCCGGATCAGATACTCCCGGATATCCTCGGACACCGCCACCGTCCGCTCGCCCCAGTTGGTCAGATAGCGCAGAATTCCCTTTGTATTGAAGACCCAGTGGGCGGTGGTGACGAAGGGGAATTTCAGCCTCCGCTTCAGCGTGCCGCAGAGAAAGGCGGGGATGCGGGCGTGGGCGTGGACCACGTCCGGGGCCTCCTGCCGGATGATCTGGGCCAGAATTGCCCGGGCGATGCGCATATCCCGGAGGCTGCGCCGGTGCAGGGGCGCGTCATAGTGCCGGATGCCGGCGGCGGTGATTTCCGGAACGTAGACCCCGCCGTTGGACACGATGGCGATGTCGTGCCCCTGGTGCTTCAGCTCCTTGGCCAGCTCCACGATATGGGTCTCCGCCCCGCCGATGTCCAGCCCCATCGTGGCGATCAATATTTTCATGGCGTCACTCCAGAATAGCGGTGATAGTGCCGGTGAACTGGGCGTAGGGGGTGTAGTAGTTGCGGGTGGTGCTGACGCCCAGGTTGTAGACCCGGTTGATGAGATAGCGGTTGTCGCTGATGATCCCCATGCCCTCCACCGTCAGCAGCAGGGTGACGCCGTTCTGCACGGGGGCGTCGCCCATGGTGCCGTCGTAAAAGGTCGCCACCTTCGTTCCGGGAAGGGTCTCGATATTGGTGATTTTGCCCAGGGAGCCGCCGCTGCTGTTCTCCTGGTCGTAGAGGTAATCCCCCACCCGGACGGCGGTGGCGACATAGTCGTGCTCGCCGCTGACGCGAAGCTGGTAGGTAATGGGAATATTAGAGGTAGTCGCGCCGGTGTGGGTCCGGCTGTTCTTGAAGCCCAGGGCCGCCGCCAGGACCACCACCACCAGGATAACCACCACGTCAATGATGCTGATTTTGCCGAAAAGGCGTCCGTTTTTATCCATGATCTTCATTCATCAGCCCTCCCGCTCAATTGCGTATATATAGCCGCTGCCCAGGAATCCGTCCCCCTGGACGAACGCCCTGCCGCCAACCCGCACCACATAGCCGGTTCCCACGGTGACGGCCTCCTCCGTGATGACGCCGGACGCCTCCACGGTGATGAGCACGTCCTCGTAGCCGGGAATCTCGGCCCGGACGTACTCCTTGTTCACATGGTCCACAATCTGCTCCCAGGCGGGGACGGTCTCCACGGACACCACCCGGCCCATCTCATAGTTGCGGATGCTGTCGGTAAGGCGCGCGCCCTCCCTGACGGCGGCGCTTGCGCCCTCGGCCCACCGCTGGAGGCAGACGGTATAGCGGACGGTGGCGGTCTCCGCCTGCTCGGGGGCGGCGTCGGGCTTCAGGGCGTTCCACAGCAGGAAGGCCCCCGCCGCCAGCGCCAGAATCAGCACAATGCTGTCAAACAGGTTCAGCCGAAGGCGGAATTTTTCTGGTTTCTGTTCCATCTCTATCGTTCTCCTTTCAGGATGCTGTCATATACTTTTTCCGTCTCCCGGGCGAACACCTGCCCGGTGAACCGGTTTTCAAAGTCCGCGCGGGCCTTCTGTCCCATCGCGGCCCGCTGTTCCGGATGGTCCATCAGGCGGACCATGGCCTCCGCCAGGGCGCGGCTGTCCCGGCTGGGGAAGAGGACGCCCGTCTCCCCGTCCTTGATAACGTAGGGATTCCCGCCGTAGTCGCTGGCAATGGTGGGCAGCCCCAGGCTCATGCCCTCCAGCAGGGCCATGCTGGTGGCCTCGGTGCCATAGGAGGCGTTGAGCTGCACGTCCAACGCGTTCAGCAGCCTGTCCGCATCGGACCGGAAGCCCAGCAGCTTCACCACGTCCTCCACGTCCAGGTCCCTCACCGTCCGGGCCAATGTCCGCTCATAGCCGCCGGTTCCGGCGGCCAGCACCCGGAAGTCCCTCCGGCCCCGGTCCTTCAGCAGCCGCGCGGCCTGGGCGATATACTGGTGGCCCTTGTAGTCCTCGATCCGGGCCAGGATGCCGAAGGCCGTCGCGCCAGGCGGCAGCTCCAGCTCCCGCCGCAGAGCCTCCCGCTTTTGCTCGGGCAGCGGCTCCACCGGAGAAACGCCGTTCATCACCACGGTGATCTTCTTCGGGGAGATGCCCCCCTCCGTCAGGTTGTCCCGGGTGGCGGGGCTGACGGCGATAATGCGGTCGGCGTAGCGCTCGTTGACCAGCTTGTTCACCCACCGTCCCGGAGGATACTTCAGCCTGGCGGGCACGGGGAACGCGGAGTGGCGGCTGTAGACCACGGGGATATGCAGCCGCCTGGCGGCAATGCGCCCGGAGAGGCAGCCGTGGGTGTGGACCAGATCCGGCCCCGCCTGCCGGATGGTATCCCGCAAAATCTTCACATCCTCCCTGGCGTAGGAGCGGTCCGCGATGCCGTCCACCTCCAGGACCTCTGCCCCCGCCTCCTCCAGAGGCGCCTTCAGCAGGCTCCCCCGGGGAACGGCCGCCCATGTTTCGAACCGGGAGCGGTCCGCATAGCGCAGGTAGTTGAGGATTACCCGGCCCGCGCCGCCGATGTTGGTATCGCTGATGATATTCAGAATTTTCGTCAAACCAGCAGCCTCCCCTCCGGCAGTCCGTTCCTCCGGGCGCACAGCCCGCCCAGGGCCAGATAGGACCAGAACAGGAACATGACCCGGTAGTTATAGAAGGAGTAGTCCGTCATGGCCTGAACCAGGAAGCCCAGCACGCCGGAGGTAAAGGCAATCTGGAAAACCCGGCTGGTCCAGCGCTTCTCCCGGCTCAGGGCGGCGCACATGGTCCGGAAGTAGACGAACAGTACAATGATGAAGATGAGCAGCGCCGCGATGCCCGCGTCGCACACAATCTGCAAAAACAGGTTGTGGGAGTGGGGCGCGACGATGCTGTTGTAGCTGTAGGCGGGATAGACCCGGTTGAACGCCTCCGTACCCGGACCGATGCCGCACAGCCAGTAGTCCTTCAGCATGGACAGAGTACCCATCCAGATATACACCCGGTAGGAGGTGGAGGCGTCCGTCAGGTTGCCGATGCTGGAAAACCGCTCGATGACCGTCGCCGGAAGGACGAAGTACATGCCCGCCAGGATAAAGGGAACCAGCAGGAGCAGCCGGGGGTTCAGCAGCACAAAAAATACCGCGCCCGCGAACAGCAGCCCCAGCCACGCGCCCCGGGAGAAGGTCAGCAGCATACACATGCACATGACGCCGCAGCAGCAGAGGTAAAAGATGCGCCTGCCCCAGCTCCTGGCGGTCAGCAGCTCCGCGCCGCCCAGGGGGATCAGCAGGATGAGGTACTGTCCCAGCATGTTGGGGTTCTGAAGGGTGGAGGCCACCCGGAACTGGATGGAGGAAAACATGTCGCTGTCCACCCAGGCGGCGGACTGATAGCCCCAGCGGAAGATATATTGCAGGATGCCGTAGAAGGACACCGCCGTACCCGCAAGGACCATGAGGACAATGAGGGCGTCAAGCTGCTTCCGGTTGATGACGGCGTTGCACAGTACCACAGAGAAGAGGATGAACGCCACCGACAGTACGCCGGATTCCAGACTGTCACTGAGATTGACGGAGAACAGGGTCCCCGCCATGTAGACGGCGGCGTAGAGGATGATATACCGGTTTGCCGGGGACCATGCCAGCTGCCGCTCCCGATCCCGGACCAGACTCAGCAGCAGGGACAGCGCGCCCACAGCCGCCAGCCCCGCCACCACCAGCGAGGGGTGGAACCGGTCCGGCAGCGCCGGCGCGGCGGCCACCGGAATGGCGCACCAGACGAAGGTCTGCAAAAAGACGCTGCCGCCGAACAGCTTCTCCAGCCTCAGCTTTTCATACAGCCAGCACAGCCCCCGCCGGATCAAAGACCACAGGCGGTAAAAGACGCTCTCCTCAGAGAGGGAGCGGTCCCACACGCCGGGGTGGACGAACCACTGGATCACCCGGCTGCGCTTCCACTGTCCGCTGAACCAGAGGCATACGGCGCAGGCGGCCCGCCACAGCAGGCTGCCGTCCAATACCCGTTTTACTTGTTCCATGATCTAACCTCACTTTCGCTTGCCCAGGGTCAGGACCATCCGGGCCTCATCCAGCCCCAGCAGCAGGGCCAGGAGAAAATATACGGTCACACCCGCCAGGGCGCTCAGCCCCAGCGTCAGCAGCTCCCCCGGCTTTCCCCCCGGCAGAATGCCCGGCAGCGCCGCCGCCAGTCCCGCGGCGCACAGGCCCGTGACCGCCGCAGCCAGCAGCATTTTCATCGCGTCGGTTCCCAGACGCCTGTCCAGCATCCCGGGGAACGTGCGGGCCATGGGGATCAGCAGCAGCAGGGCGTACGCCGTGGAGGACACGGCGGAGGCGGCGGCCAGCCCCGTGATCTCCAGCGGCCCCGACAGCAGGGCGCACAGCAGGATATTCACCCCGATGGAAACCGCCCCGGCGATGAGGGGCGCTTTCCCCTCCTGGCGGGCGAAACAGGCCCGGCTGAGGATGTTCTGCACAGCGTAGCCCGCCATGCCCAGGGAGATCCACACCAGGGCGGTGGAGGTAATCCGGACGGAGAACGCGTCGAACTCCCCGTCGCCGTACAGAAAGGACACCAGAGGCCGCGCCACCGCCATCAGTCCCGCCATCATGGGCAGGACGAAGAAGAGGCTGCTGTGGAGCGTCTGCCGGACGGTGTCCTGGAAATCCCCCTGGCGTCCTCCGGCGGTGAGCCGGGACAGCTTGGGGAAAATCACGTTGGTGATGGACAGCACGAAGGTCCCGGCGATCACCAGATAGAGGTTGGTAGAATATTCCAGCGCCGCCACCCCTGCCCCCTCGTAGAGCCGGGAGCCGAAGCGGGAGTTGATGACCAGATTGATGGGCTGGACCCAAGTGGATACCATGACGGGACCCATGAGGGCCAGGACCTTTTTCATCCCTTCGGAGCGGAGCTCCAGCCCCGGCTTGTACCGGAAGCCCAGCCGGACCAGGGGCGGGACCTGGAGCAGGGCCTGAATCAGCCAGCCCGCCAGATACGCCGCCGCCAGTCCGTAGATGCCCAGGGACCTGTCCAGAAAGAAAAAATACAGGATGATGACCAGATTGGACGCCGCCGACATGAGGGCGGGGGCAGTAAAATGGTCCTGGGCCTGGAGGATCCCCACCAGGGAGAAGGCCACCCCGGAGAATACCACCGTGGGGAACATGACCCTGGTCAGGGACGCCGCCAGGCTGTTCAAGGCGGGATCGCTGTAGTCGGCGAACACCGCCACCAGCGCCTGGGGGAACAGCATTCCCAGGGCGGTGAGGGCTGCCGTCAGCAGCGTGACCGCCGTCAGAAAGCTGTTCGCGAAGCGGCGGGCGGCCTCTCTGCCCTGCTTCTCCAGGCGTTCGCTGAACACCGGGATGAAGCAGGAGGCGATAGCCGAGGCGAACACCGCGTCAAAAAATACCCGGGGGATGCGGCTGGCGGTAAAAAAGGCGTTGGCCTCCATGCTCACGCCGTAATGGACGGCCAGGAGCCGGTCCCGGTATAAGCCCATCACCTTGCCCAGCAGGGTGACCAGCATGACGAAGCTGATGGTGCGGACGGAGCTGTTCCGCCGCTCTTCCATAGTCCCGCCTCCTTTCCGAAGCCGTCCCGCGAAGCGGCGGGACGGCGCAAAATATGGAATCGATCGCTTCCGGACGTTTCAGTTAAGTTCGGAAGTAATATTATACACCAGGGTTTCCCATTTTTCAACCAAACTTGCGGGCGTTTACAGTTTGTTTATACTTTCTCCGGGGCGGCCTTCAGCGGAGTCTCAATGATTTTTCTCCGGGGGAGCGGAGGCCGGAAGGCCCCCGCTCCCTGAAAGATATTTGTCTTATTCTTTTTCTTTGTCTTAGTCTTATTCTTTGTCTTGGCTTTTTCGGCTTTCTGAAAAAGCCGCGGCTTTTTGGGTTGCAGAAACATGTGCAACTTTCAGCGGAATCCGTGCAGGGGCGCACAATGTGCGCCCCTACACAGTCTGGCGCGGTTTGGGAGATCGTTCCTCTCAAAATTGATTTCCGCCGCGCCGCAGATTGAGATATTGCAGTCTGCGCAAAATTGTGGTACACTGAACACCTACCCCAACCGGTCCCGGCCATCCATCACGGCGGGGCCGGAGAAACGAGGAAACCGCTATGAAAATGCTCTTCAAGCAGCGCATGTTCTCCTGGTTTGACAGCTACGACATCTACGACGAGGCAGGCTCGACGCTCTTCACCGTGGAGGGCAAGCTCAGCTGGGGCCACTGCCTCCACATCCTGGACGCGGCGGGAAACCACATCGGCACCGTCCAGGAGCGGGTGCTGACCTTCCTGCCCCAGTTCGAGCTGTACGCCTACGGGGAGTACCTGGGCTGTCTGAAAAAGGAATTTACATTCTTCACCCCCCGCTTCGTGTTCGATTGCAGCGACTGGGAGGTGGAGGGAAGCTGGACCGAGTGGGACTACTCCATCACCAGCCCCAGCCAGGGTCTTGTGGCCGTGGTGGGCAAGGAGCTGTTCCAGTGGACCGATACCTACGTCATCGACGTGGAGGACCCCTCCAACGCCCTGTGCGCGCTGATGGTGGTCCTGTCCATCGATGCGGAGAAATGCAGGAGAAATTGAAATGAAGATCGGACCTATTGAGACTCCCCGCCTCTGGCTGCGGGGCTTCACGCCGGAGGACGCGGATTTTGCCATCAGCATCTGGAACGACCCGGAGATGGGGGAATACCTCCTGGACGAGTGCATGGAGACGGTCAGCGAGGAGTACCACCGGGAGATCGAGGCTCTGGGGGAGAACGAGACGTGCTGCTACCTCATCGCTGAGGACAAGACCACCGGGGAGCGTGTCGGCACGTGCAGCTTCATCCCGGAAGAGGGCGTGTACGACATCGCCTACTGCGTCCACAAGAGGTTCTGGCGGCAGGGCTACGCCACGGAGATGGTGGGCGGGATGATGGACTACGCCAAAGGCCGGGGCGCGAAGAAGATGACCATCTACATTTTCAGCGAGAACCCCGGCTCCAACGCCATCGCCAGGAAGTTCGGCTTCCAGGTGGTGGAGACGCTGGTGAAGAAAAAGCGGGGCACGGACCGGGAGATCATCGACTACAAGTATGAGCTGGAGCTGTAAAAAACAGAGGCGAAACAAAGTTTCGCCGTAAAAAGTTTTTCTTTTGATACTTTTCTTTGTTCACAAAGAAAAGTATGTATGCCCAAAGAGAAAGGAGTGACCGCCCATGGACCACCCCCTGGCGGACCGCATCCGGCCCCAGACGCTGGACCAAGTGGTGGGTCAGAAGCACCTCATCGGTCCCGATGCCCTGCTGCGCCGGTTCATCGAGAAGGGCACCGACGCCAACATGGTCTTCTACGGCCCCTCCGGCACCGGCAAGACCACCATTGCCAACATCATCGCCAAGCGAACCCACCGCACCCTGTACCGCCTCAACGCCACCACCGCCTCCCTCCAGGACGTGAAGGACATTATCGGGGACGTGGGGACATTGATGGCTCCCGGCGGCGTACTGCTGTACCTGGACGAGATCCAGTACTTCAACAAGAAGCAGCAGCAGTCCCTGCTGGAGTTCATGGAGAACGGCTCCATCACCCTCATCGCCTCCACCACGGAGAACCCCTATTTCTACGTCTACGCCGCCCTGCTCAGCCGCAGCACGGTCTTTGAGTTCAAGCCCGTCACCGCCGCCGACGTGCGCCCCGCCGTGGACCGGGCCCTGGCGCTGGTGAAGGAGGAGAGCAAGCTCCCCCTGGACTGGGAGGAGGGCGTACCAAACTACATCGCCCACGCCTGCGGCGGGGACGTGCGCAAGGCCATGAACGCGGTGGAGCTGCTGTACGAGGCGGCCCCGGCGGAGAGCGGAAAGCTGCTGCTGACCGTGGCTGACGCGGAGCAGGTCAGCCAGCGCAGCGCCATGCGCTATGACCGGGGCGGCGACGCCATGTACGACCTGGCCTCCGCCCTGATGAAGTCCCTGCGGGGTAGCGACCCGGACGCGGCGCTGCACTATCTGGCCCGGTTCCTGGAGGCGGGGGATCTCATCACCCCCTGCCGCCGCCTGCTGTGCTCCGCCAGCGAGGACGTGGGCATGGCCTATCCCCAGGCCATCGCTATTGTGAAAGCCTGCGTGGATACCGCCATGCAGCTGGGGCTGCCGGAGGCGCAGCTGCCTCTGGCCCAGGCGGCGGTCCTGCTGGCCACCGCGCCCAAGTCCAACAGCGTCATCAATGGCATCGGCGCGGCCTGGGCGGACGTGCAAAAGGGACGGACCGGGTCCGTCCCAAGGGAGTTGCAGAATGTTCACGCCGACACCACCGGCCAGGAGCGGGAGCAGGGCTACCTCTACCCCCACGACTTCCCCGGCCATTGGATCCGGCAGCAGTACCTGCCCGACGAGCTGGCGGGGGCGGTCTACTACCGGTACGGTGACAACAAGACCGAGCAGGCCGCCAAAGCCTACTGGGATAAGATCAAGGGCGGCCCCCAATGAGGGCCCGGCCGGAGAAACGGCGGTCCTGCCCTGCGGTCAGTAGCTCCACCCCTCCACAGTCCCGTCGGTGATGAAGTACCGCAGATCCCCCGGCTCCGGGGCGGGGCCCAGGTCCTGGATGATCTGGAGCTTGATTTTCCGGCAGTCGGGCCGGATGGACTTTATGTAGACGGACACCGCGTCCCCCAGCTCCACGCCGCTGCGCCAGTCCGCCAGCCCGGACAGGTTGGGCGCCAGCTCGATGAAGATACCGTAGTCCCGGACGCCCCGCACTACCCCCGGCACGGCGGTCCCCGGCGAGAAGGCGGCGGCGTTCTCCAGCCAGGTCCCCAGCAGCTCCTTATGAGACAGGTAGAACCGGCAGGCGGCGGGGTCCACGTCCGTGACCGCCGTCAGGATGTCCTGCCCCACCCGGAACCTTGCGGCGGGGTGGGGGATGCGGGAGACGGAGATATTCTCCAGGGGCACCAGGGACGTGACCCCGCACCCCAGGTCCACGAACGCGCCGAATTTCTCCAGGTGGGTTACCCTGGCGGGCAGTACGGAGCCAACCGGCCCGTGCTCCAGCAGCCACGCGATGGCCTGCTCCTGGGCCGCCCGGCGGGAGAGAGTGAGGCGGGGCTTCCCGCCGCCGTCCGCGGCGATGCCGGCGACGGTAAAGCAGGTGGGCTTCCCGACCCGGGAGAGGATGGCGATGTCCCGCTCCGCGCCGCTGATGGCGGGGTGGATGGCGTCCTGGCGGGGGATGGTCCCCTCGTAGCCGCCGAAGCGGACCGTCAAGTCCCGCCGCCCGTCGCAGCGGATGACAAGGCCCTCCAGCACAGTCTGGCTGTCCATGGCCTCCTGGAGAACGCCGAGGGGCTGGCCGCCGGGGAAGAGGGGCCCCATGCCCTCCGGCAAATATTCGTTCCTACGCATCATAACTGCACCGTCCTTGTTTTTCTCAGATAGAACAGTGTATGCGGCGGAGTGCTTGACCGGTGAGAGAAGAAGGGAGTTTCTTTATGGATTTAAAATTGAACGGCCGTGTGGAGCTGAAAAAGCAGCACCCCTGCGGCGGCAGGACGTGGGTGGTCGGACGGCTGGGAATGGACATCAAGCTCCGGTGCGAGACCTGCGGGCATGAGCTGATGCTCCCCCGGAGCAAGGCGGAGAAGGCCATCAAAAAGATTCTGAGCGAGGGAGGCGACAAGGGATGAATCCAAAGTGGGTCAAGATCATTTCCAGGGCAATCATTGCCGTTCTGGTGCTGACCATGCTGGCCAGCTTTCTGCTGCCCCTGATGGGGTGAGAGGCGCTTCCGGGCATCCCCCCGGCGGCCGGATGCCCCTGCGGGGCGGATACTTACGGGAAAAATATGGCGAATTTATACGAAAGAATCAGGATTCTGCGGAAAGAAAAAATCTGAAGCAGGCGGTTCATCGGCTGGACGCACAGCGCCTCTGACATGATGCCCTTCACCTTATCCTCGTGGCCGACACCACCAGCTTTTCCAACTCGGCCAGCCGCTTGTCCATCGCTGCCAGAACGCCCCTTTGACGGATGATTGTCCAGCCTTTGAACGGCATCCCAGACCTCCCGAGAGACAAGCGGCTCATGGGTATGCTCTACCTTGATCCAGCCCTCTTTCGGCTTGCTGACCTGCTTATGAACCTTATAGGAGACAGTGCCGGTCTTGTTCTGCACCATGTGACCCAGGTAGACCTCATTCCGCAGAATGGTCTTGACCGTCACATCGTTCCAATGGGGCGTCTCACCCCGCAGATTCGGCCTGCCCTCGGCCATGTAGTAGAAGCCACGGGGTGAGGGTACGCCCTCCTCGTTCAGCGTCCGGGCGATTTTACGGAAGCTGTCCCCCTGCAAGCGCATATCAAAAATGCGGAGAACAACGGGAGGCAGTCACTGGGTCAATTTCAAGGATGTGCTTGTCCGCCGGGGATTTTCGGTAGCCGATGGGAGCGTTTGTATATACAAACGCTCAAAACCACGGTTCCCGGCGATGCTGTAAGCCGCAGGTTTTGCTTGTCGGGAAGCATCCCAAACCCTTTGAACAGCGTTTCACGCTGGCTGCGGCTCCGCGAGCCGGATTGATTTTTGAACGGTGACCTCTGCGTTTTTGGGCAATCTGTGATTTCCCTTTTTTCCAAAAACCTTGCCAAGGCGAGAGAAGAAAAGCGCCAGAATGGTGCTATCATATCAGCAATCGACCACAGGGGGAATTTACCATGACTCTGTACGAGAAATATAAGAAACTGGGCATTGACTTTTCCCAGCTTAGTTTGGAACCGGGGGACACCAGCGGCGGCTACTTCTGCACCCCGAAAGGAGCGGAGGTCATCGGCTGGGCGGGAGTTGACGGCATTCATTGCTGCTTTGTGGATGGCTTCGGGGGGTGCAGTTCATTCTACAGCTCTGCGTGTCCCCATTCCGTCCTCGGTTGGATATCTCCCGCACACTTTGAAACTGCTCTCTATACCTCCGCCGCTTGATGGCCCTATCTCGCATCTCTATGATTTCATTCCGCTTTTTCCTGTCCGTTTTTGGGGGAGGGCTCAGTGCTCTGGATCTCCCAATTTTCCTCCCAGCCTGTCATGCAGGAAGAGTACTGTTTCCTCCATTTCTCTGAGTGCCGTTTTCTGTGAATTTCCATCTATCACCTCTTGGCAAACGACCGCCAGGAGGTTATACTATATGTATCTGGAAAATCAACGAAACAAGGAGGACGGCATGAGGGCATTTTTCAAGCGGCATATGGGCGTACATATCTGGGCGCTGGGAGTGCTGGCGCTGTTCGGGACCTACTGGTACGGCATCAGCTCCCGGCAGGCGGCCAACGCCGTCTCCGCAGTGACCCAGGCGGTCAAGGACGGGTACGCCCGTCTTTGGTACCTTTTCCCCTTCTCCGTGGTGGAGTGGTTCTATGCGGTCTTCATCGCGGGTGCGGGCGCGTGGCTGGCGGTATTGTTCCACCGCCTGCGCGCCGGGAAGGGCCGCAGGGGACAGATCGCCTACGGCGGACTGCTGGGCCTCGCCTGCCTGTTCCTCACGGCCTACGGCCTCTACTGCGTGGGCTGGGGGGTCAACTACTACGCCGACGGCTTCCAGGAGAAGAGCGGCGTCTACGCCCAACCGGTAACGGTGGACGAGCTGGAGCGGGTGGCCCTCCTGTTCTCCGGGAAGCTGAACGAGACAGCGGGACTGGTGGCCCGGGACGCGGACGGCGTGTTCGCTGTGGACCGGGACGTGATCTTCGCCGCCAGTACCAGGGTCTATAAGAACATCAGCAAAGAATTCCCTTTCCTCGCCCGGGCCGACCGCGTGCCGAAAAAGATGCTGTTCTCCCGGCTCTTCTCCGCCATGAACTTCACCGGCTTCTACAGCCCCTATACCGGGGAGTCAAACCTGAACGTGGACAGCCCCGCCTGCCTGCTGCCCGCCAACATCGCCCACGAGCTGGCCCACCAGCGGGGCATCGCCTCGGAGCAGGAGTGCAACTTCCTGGCCATCGCCGCCGCCACCGCGTCGGACGACGCGGCGTACCAGTACTCCGGGTATCTGATGGGCTACATACAGCTGTCCAACGCCCTCTACCGGGCGGACCGGGACCGCTGGGCGGCGGTGTACGGAACCCTGCCGGAGACGGCGGTGGCTGACCTGCGGTATCACAGCGACTACTGGGCCCAGTTCGATGGTGTCACCGCGGCGGTGAGCACAAAGCTTTACGACACGGCCCTGCGGTCCTACGGCCAGACGGCGGGTATCCAGAGCTACGGCACGGTGGTGGACCTGCTGGTGGCCTATTACTGACCTCAGTGAAAAGGGCCGGGTACGGCCCGGAAAACGATTTCAACCGGCTTTGCCGCTCCGGCGGCAAAACTTCTGCGGAGGGCTTTTTATGGAGCAGCACACCCTGCGGGTCATCGCCCGCGTTCACAGCGACTTCCCGACAAAATTCGGCATCCCCCGGCAGAGCGGACTGGTGGACTCCCTCCGGGCCAGGGTGGTGTTCGAGCCGGAGTTCCGGGTCTCGGAGGCGGTGCGGGGACTGGAGGATTTTTCCCACATCTGGCTCATCTGGCAGTTCTCCCAGGCGGTCCGGCAGGACTGGTCCCCCACCGTGCGTCCGCCCCGGCTGGGCGGAAACCGGCGGCTGGGGGTGTTCGCCACCCGGTCGCCCTTCCGGCCCAACGCGCTGGGGCTGTCGGTGGTGAGGCTGGAGCGGGTGGAGCCGGACGGCGCGCTGGGGCCGGTGCTTCATGTCGCCGGCGCGGACCTGCTGGACGGTACGCCAGTCTATGACGTGAAGCCCTACCTGCCCTACGCCGACGCCCGCCCCGAGGCCCTGGGCGGCTTCACCGCCCGGACACCCCGCAGACGGCTGGAGGTGCGCTGCCCGGAGGAGCTGCTGGCGCGGGCGCCCGAGGCGAAGCGGGAAGCCCTGCTGGGCGTACTGGCGGAGGACCCCCGGCCCTCCTACCAGTCGGACCCGGACCGGCTGTACAGCATGGCCTTCGCCGGGATGGAGGTCCGGTTCACCGTGGCGGGGGAGACGCTGACGGTGGTGGAAATCTGCTCGGAGCGGCAGACAGAGGCATGACCCGTCCGGGTCATGCCTCTGTCTCTTTATTTCAGGCGGTCAAAGGCGTCCTCCAGCCGGATAACCAGATCGTCGAACAGACTGCCCCGGTCATAGCCCCCCTGTGCTGGGGGAGAGGACCTCAACCACCAGATCCGGCGCGCCGTGGACGCTGTCACGCCGGATTTTCGCCGGGTCGCAGACCACCATCTCATGTCCGGAATACAGTGGTCCGTGTCCGACAGGTACAGGTCCACGCCATCCGGAAACGGCTCACATTTCCGGCCCTTCAGATAGTTGCTGAAGATATTAAAAATATTCCGCTCGAGCGTGTATGGTCCACCGCCGGGCGGGGGCCACAGCGATAAGCCTGCCGCCGATCAGCTCCTCTCTGGGCAGCTCCCGGTAAGCCGGATTATCTGTCATAGGGACGCTCCTTTCACAGCGCTCCCAGTGGACACCGGGAGCTTCCTTACGCATTGCACGTCCATCATACACCCTTTGCCCGTTCCGTCAATCCAGACCCGCCGGCCAGAAGCCATTTGGGAATCTCCGTTTATACCGTCTGGAAGCGCAGCTTCCCGTCCTCGCAGCCGATGCGCACCCGCTGTCCGTCGGACAGCCCGCCCCGGATGAGCATGGCGGCCAGCTCCGTCTCCACGTTCTTTTGCAGGTACCGCTTTACAGGCCGCGCGCCGTAGCTGGGCGAGTAGCTGGCCCTGGCGATGAACGCCTTCGCCCCGTCCGTCAGCTCTAGCGTGATATCCCGGTCCGCCAGACGGCGGCTCACAGCGGTCATGGCGATGTCGATGATGCCGCCGAGCTGGTCCTCCGTCAAGGGGGAGAACACCACGATATCGTCCACTCGGTTGATGAACTCCGGACGGAAATACTGGTTCAGCTCATTTCTCACCCGCTCCCTGACCTCCGGCTCAATGGTCCCGTCCTGTCGGATGTTCTCCGTCAGGTAAGCGGAGCCGATGTTGCTGGTCATGATGATGATGGTGTTCTTGAAATCCACCGTGCGGCCCTGGTTGTCGGTCAGCCGCCCGTCGTCCAGGAGCTGGAGCAGGAGGTTGAACACATCCGGATGGGCCTTCTCGATCTCATCGAACAGCACCACGCTGTAGGGCTTGCGCCGCACGGCCTCGGTGAGCTGTCCGCCCTCGTCGTAGCCCACGTAGCCCGGAGGCGCGCCCACCAGACGGCTGACAGCGTGCTTCTCCATATATTCGGACATGTCGATGCGGATCATGTTCCGCTCGTCGTCAAAGAGGGACTGGGCCAGGGTTTTGGCCAGCTCGGTCTTGCCTACGCCGGTGGGCCCCAGGAAGATGAAGGAGCCGATGGGCCGGTTTTCGTCCTTGAGCCCCGCCCGGCCCCGCAGGATAGCCTCACTGACGGCGGTGACGGCCTCGTCCTGGCCGATGACCCGGCGGTGCAGAATCTCCGGCAGGCGCAGCAGCTTTTCCTTCTCGGACTCCACCAGCTTGCTCACGGGGATGCCGGTCCATTTGCTGACCACTCCGGCGATTTCCTCCTCAGTGACCTCTTCCTTTAACAGGCGATCCTCCTTCCCGGCGTCCACCCGGGCCCGCTCCTCCTCCAGCTGCTTTTCCAGCCGGGGGAGGGCGTCGTATTTCAGCCGCGCCATCCGCTCCAGGTCGTAGCTCCGTTCCGCCTCCTCCATCTGGCGGCGGGTGTCCTCCAGCTCCTGCTTGAGGCGCTTGACCCCGGCGATGGACTGTTTTTCCGTCTCCCACTGGGCGCGCATGGCGTCACTCCGGGCTTTCAGCTCCGCCAGCTCGCCGTCGATGCGGGCCAGACGGTTTTTGCTGCCCGCGTCCTCCTCCTTGCCCAGGGCCTGCTTTTCAATCTCCAGCTGCATGATTTTCCGGCTGATTTCGTCCAGTCCGGCGGGGAGGCTGTCGATCTCCATGCGGATTTTGCTGGCGGCCTCGTCCATGAGGTCAATGGCCTTGTCCGGCAGGAAGCGGTCGGTGATATACCGGTCGGACAGGGTGGCGCAGGCGATCAGCGCGCCGTCGGTAATGCGCACGCCGTGGTGAATCTCAAACCGCTCCTTCAGCCCCCGCAGGATGGAGATGGTATCCTCCACCGTGGGCTGGCCGATGAGCACCTTCTGGAACCGCCGCTCCAGGGCGGCGTCCTTCTCGATATACTTCCGGTATTCGTCCAGGGTGGTGGCTCCAATGCAGTGGAGCTCCCCCCTGGCCAGCTTGGGCTTGAGGAGGTTGCCCGCGTCCATGCTGCCCTCGGTGCGGCCCGCGCCCACGATGTTGTGCAGCTCGTCAATGAACAGCAGAATGCGTCCGTCGCTCTTCTCCACCTCATTGAGCACGGCCTTCAGCCGCTCCTCGAACTCGCCCCGGTACTTGGCCCCGGCGATGAGGGCCCCCATGTCCAGGGCGAAAATGGTCTTGTCCTTCAGCCCCTCCGGCACGTCGCCGCTGAGGATACGCTGGGCCAGACCCTCCACCACGGCGGTTTTGCCCACGCCGGGCTCGCCAATGAGGACAGGGTTGTTTTTGGTCTTGCGGCTGAGGATTTGAATGGTGTGGCGGATTTCCGCGTCCCGGCCGATGACCGGGTCCAGCTTGCCCTGCCGGGCCATTTCCACCAGGTCACGGCCATATTTCTCCAGGGCCTCATACCCGGCCTCCGGGTCCTGGCTGGTGACGCGCTGGCTGCCCCGGACCTTGGTGAGGGCCTGCAAAAGCTTTTCCCGGTCGATGCCGTACTGCCGGAAAATTTTCGCGCTGGGCGTCCCGTTTTCGTCCGCCAGAGCGAGGTACAGGTGCTCCACTGAAACATATTCGTCCTTGAACTGCCGGGCGTTTTCCTCCGCCGCCAGGAGCAGCTGAGAGAAGGCGCGGCTGGCGTAGAGCTGCCCGGCCCCGCCGCCGGAGACCTTGGGCAGGCGGTCGATTTCCCGCTGGACCTCTCCGGCCAGGGTCTCCACGTCCAGGCCCATGTAGGTCAGGAGCCGGGGCACCAGACCTCCCTGCTGGCGCAGCAGCGCCAGATGGAGGTGTTCGCCCTCCAGCTGCTGCTGGCCGTTGGCAACGGCGATGGACTGGCTGTCAGATACTGCCTGCTGAGCGTTCTGCGTGTAACGGTCAAAGTTCATGTGATCTACCTCCGTTTTTTCTTTTCATTCAAGATGATACTCCTTCGGAGGCAAAATGTAAAGAGGAAAATTAGCACTCGCATGGATAGAGTGCTAATTTTCTGTGAACATTCTGTAAAAGGAAGAAAAGCGCCCCGCCGCAAATCATAAAGGACTGCCTTCTGCGTATCTTTGCGTTTCCTTTCGGTTCCCACTGTACCAGCGCCTCTTTCCTATCCTTAAACTATAATCATACCATATCCGCCACTATCATCATTCAATCCATTTTTTGAAGCAGAGCCCTTTCCCTGCGCGGATTCCGCAATTTGAAGGCTCCTGGGCGAAAACTTCCTCTTGACAAATCCTGCCTTTTCACGGCACAATGAAGAAAACGGAAAGGATGTGATGCGCGCATGTCAGAAATCACCACACGCCTCCTGGCTCTGGCGGAGGAGCTGCCCCTCCCGCCGGAGGTCCTGCCCCCGCTGGCGGCGGCGGCGGAAACCCTGCCGGATCTCCCCCTCGCCGCCCTCGCCGCGCCGGATACGGCGGGCGCGGCCTGGACTCAGACCATGGCCCTGCTGCCCGGCTGGGAGGCGGACGGCGGGATGTCCCAGCTGGCGGCGGTACTGGCGGCAGCCTGCGAAACCCGGGATGCCTGCCGCCGGAACGGCGTGTCCGGCGAGATTTTCCTGGCCACCATGGGCTGCATCCCCCGCTTCCTGCGGGAGACGCGGGAGCTGACGGGACGGTGGGCCTTCGACCGGGGGTTCTGGACCTGGAGGCAGACCGGATGCCTGCTGTTCCGGCTGGGAACGCTGGAGTTCGAGTACGCCGCCGCCGGGGCGGCCCCCGCCGGACTGTCCCCGGAGGACATGGTCCTCCATGTCCACATTCCCTCCGACGCCACCCTGACCCGCGAGGCGCTGGACGGCTCCTATGCCCAGGCCCGGCGGTTCTTCGCCGGGGAGGGGGCCGCCTTCTGTAAAAACGGCCCGCCCAGGGCCGTGCTGTGCGGGAGCTGGCTGCTGGCCCCCGCGTTGGACGAGCTGCTGCCGGAGGAGTCCGGCATCCGGCGGTTCGCCGGGGACTACCGCCGCTTCCTGGTCCGGGAGGACAACACAGAGTTCTACCGCTGGCTGTTCCGGAAGCCGGGACCTGTCCCCGCGGAGGAGCTGCCGGAGGACACGGGCCTTCAGCGGGCCGCCAAGAAACGTCTGGCCGCCGGAGGACGGATTGGCATGGCCCGAGGCCTGCTGAGAGAGAGGGAGCGGTGATGGACAGGCTCCACCCGGCGCTGACCGTGCGCCTCTACACGGACAAAAAGTGCTTCGGTCCCGGCGTCGCCATGCTGCTGCGGCGGGTGCGGACCCTCCGCTCCCTGCGGGCGGCGGCTATGGATATGGACATGGCCTACTCCAAGGCGTGGAGCATCCTGCGCACGGCGGAGCGGGAGCTGGACATGAAGCTGGTCCGCTCCACCGTCGGGGGCCGGGGCGGCGGCGGCGCGGCGCTTACCGGGGAGGGCCAGCGGATGCTGGACGCCTTCGATGCCTTCGAAGCGGAGCTGAAGGAGACCGCCGCCCGGCTCTTCCCCCAATATTTTCAGGAGTTCATTTCTCCGGAGGAGGATCACGCTTGTTAATTTTCCGTTAAGCTGACCGCTTTTCATTTACTTTCCCAGGCCGGTATGGTATACTTTGTGCAGAAAGGAGACGGGCCGCCGGAGGCGGCGGCCCGTTGCCCACGAAATTTTTATGCGCTCAATCATATAAAATGGAGGAAATGGGACATGGAAAAACCTGTTCTGGTCGTCCTGGCCGCAGGACTGGGCAGCCGCTACGGCGGCGGCGGGCTCAAGCAGATGGACAGCATGGGCAGCTATGGGCAGTGCCTCATTGATTATTCGATTTACGACGCCAGGCGAGCCGGGTTCGAAACCGTCATTTTCGTCATCAAAAAGGACCTGGAGGCTGATTTCAGGGAGACCGTGGGCACGCGGGTGGAGCGGGGCATGGAGGTGCGCTACGCCTTCCAGTCCATGGACGACCTGATGGGCCTTGCCCAGCTTCCGCTGGGCCGGACCAAGCCCCTGGGCACCACCCACGCCGTGCTGTCCGCGCGGCATCTGGTCAAGGGCTCCTTCGCCGTCATCAACGCCGACGACTACTACGGCCCGGAGGCCTTCCGGGTCATCTACGACTACCTGCTCCATCACACCGACCGTCCCGACTGCTTCCAGTACGCCATGGTGGGCTACCACCTGGGCAAGACCCTGACCGACCACGGCGGGGTGAACCGGGGCGTGTGCCGGACCAACCGGGACGGACTGCTGGAGAGCATTGACGAGCGGCTGGGCATCGAGAAGGACGGAGAGGGCGGCGGACGCTTCTCCCTGGACGGCGGGGAAACCTGGACCCACCTGCCGGGGGACACGCTGGTGTCCATGAACTTCTGGGGCTTCCAGCACAGCTTCATGAAGGAGGCGGAGGCCCGCTTCCCCAAGCTGCTGCGGCGGGCGCTGGAGGAGAACCCCAATAAGGGCGAGGTCCAGATCCCCCTGGTCATCGAAGATATGCTCACCCGGGGCCGCGCCCAGGTACGGGCGCTGTCCAGCGGGGAGAAGTGGTTCGGCGTCACCCACCGGGAGGACAAGCCTGCCGTGGTGCAGGCCCTCCGGGAGAAGACCGCGCAGGGCCTGTACCCGGACAACCTGTGGGGGATCTGATTCCGTTCCGGCGGAAGCCGCCCCACCAACAATCAACAAGGAGAAACCCCTCAATGATATTCTATTTCTCAGCCACCGGCAACAGCAAATATGCGGCGGAGCGGATCGCCTCCGTCTCGGAGGACCACCTCATCTCCCTGCGGGACGCCATCCGCGCCCGCCGGTACCGCTACGACGTGTCCAGGGAATCCCGTATCGGCTTCGTGGTCCCTGTCTACTTCCAGGGCCTGCCCAGCATCCTGAATTTCTTTCTGGAGAAGCTGGAGCTGACGGGGTACTGCGGTCAGTATATTTATGCGGTGTTCACCTGCGGCAACTGGACCGGAGATGCGGCGGGCCAGCTGAACAAGGCCCTGAAGAAGAAGGGCCTCGCCCTCTCCGCCCAGTTCGGCGTCCAGATGGTGGACAACTATATCCCCGCCTTCCGCATCCCGGACGCGGAGGAGACCGCCCGCATCCTGGACGCGGCGGAGGAGACCATCGACGACGCTGCCCGTGCCATCCGCGCCAGGGGCGCAGGCGACTACAGCCGTTGCCACGGACCCGCTCCGGCGGCCCAGACCTCCATGATGTATCCCTTCTACAACAAGGGCCGGTCCACCAAGCCGTTTGTGGTCACGGAACACTGCATCGGCTGCGGGCTGTGCCAGGAGGTGTGCCCCTGCGGGGCCATCGCCATCGCGGGAGGGAAGCCCGCCTGGGTCAAGCCCAAATGCGTCCAGTGCCTGGGATGCCTGCACCGCTGCCCCGCCCAGGCCATCCACTGGAAAAAGCCAACTGAGGACCAGGGACGCTACTATAACCCCAGGGTGGAGCCGTGAGACCGCGCATCAGGAGCCGCATATGAAATTGATGTTTTTGACCGGGAACGCCGCTGTCGGAAAGATGACGGTGGGCCAGGAGCTGATGAAGATCACGCCGCTGCGGCTGTTTCACAACCACATGACCATCGAGCCTGTTCTTGAGATATTCGGCGGCTTCGACGGGCGGGTCATCCAGCGGCTGCGGGACGTTGTCTTCGAGGAATTCGCCGCCTCCGGCCAGTATGGGATGATCTTCACCATGATGTGGGCCTTCGACATGCGCTCGGACTGGGAATATGTGGAGCATGTGAAGGACATTTTCCGGCAGAGGGACCCGGATACCGTATTCTATTACGTAGAGCTTGTTGCACCCCAGGCGGTCCGCCTGGAGCGAAACGCCACGGAGAACAGGCTGAAGAACAAGGCATCCAAGCGGGACCTGGACGCCTCCGGCCGGCGGCTGCTCCATGACGACGGCGAACACCGCATGGAGAGCCATGAAGGCGAGATCCCCTTTGACAATTATCTGCGGATCGACAACACGAATCTGTCCCCTGCAGAGGCAGCAAAACGAATCAAGGATTATTTCGATCTGTAGCAAAAGCCCCCGCCCGGGGTTCCGGGCGGGGGCTTCCATCGTCATACGATTTCTGGATTAAAAATGCAATACCGTCACCGTGCGGCAATCCTGGAATCGCAGGTGTGTTCAGAGCGAGTTTAAAGTTCTTTCTGATACTTTTTCTTTCAAGAAAAAGTATCACTTGTCCAGACGCAGGGGATTGGCGGGGGTGTTCTTCTTTCTGGCGTTGGTGCGGCCCTCCACCTGAATCTCGCCTGCGGCGATGAGGGCGCGCTTGGTCAGCGTCGGACCCACCAGCTCATATACCAGCACCGAGAACAGCACCACGCTGCGCACGATCTCGCCGTCCGACAGCTGCTGGGCCGTCAGCGCCATCCCCAGCGCCACGCCCGCCTGGGGCAGCAGGGTAATGCCCAGATGCTTCCGGATGGTGTCGCTGCATCCGGTCATGGCGCAGCTGCTGTAAGCGCCCAGGTACTTGCCCAGGGATCGGAAGATGATATACACCACACCCACCAGCAGCACCAGCGGATTGGACAGAATTTTCAGGTTCAGCTCCGCGCCGGACAGCACAAAGAACAGCACGAACAGCGGCGCGGTCCAGCCGTCCACGCGGCTCATCAGCTCCTCGGAGAAATCGCAGATATTGCAGAACACGGTGCCCGTCATCATGCACACCAGCAGCAGGCTGAACCCGCAGCGGACGCCGCCCACCTCGAATTCTGCCATGGACAGGCCCACCGTCAGCAGCACAAAGCCGATGGAGATGCTCAGACGCTTGCTGCGGGAGTAGAAGTACTTCTCCACCCGGTACAGAATCCATCCGGCCACGCCGCCCAGGACCAGGGACAGGACAATCTCCACCAGCGGCTCCACCAGGATGGTGACAATGCTGACCGCGCCGCTCTCCAGGGCGGAGGCCACGCCGAAGGAGGCGGAGAACAGCACCAGTCCCACCGCGTCGTCGATGGCCACCACCAGCAGCAGCAGTTTGGTCAGGGGGCCGTCGGCCTTGTACTGGCGCACCACCATGAGGGTGGCCGCCGGGGCGGTAGCCGCAGCGATGGCGCCCAGAGTGATGGCGGAGGAAAGGGAGATCAGGGCGGGGTTGATGAAATGCAGGACGACCAGGGCAATGTCCACAAGGATGGTGGTGACCACCGCCTGCAGAACGCCCACGGTGATGGCCTGCTTGCCCATGTGCTTGAGCTGCTCCAGGCGGAACTCATTGCCGATGGTGAAGGCGATGAAGCCCAAGGCGACCTGGGAGAACAGATCCAGGGAGGAGACCTCCTCCGGGGTGTTGAAGCCCAGGTTGTAGAAGTTCAGCGCCCCGATGCAGTAGGGGCCCAGCAGCAGCCCCGCGATCAGGTAGGCGGTAACGGCGGGCAGGTTCAGCTTTTTGGCCGCGCGGCTCATCAGCAGTCCGCCCACCAGACAGACGGATAGTTGGATCAATGTTTCCATAGTGGCACCTCGTCGCTTCTCTGATTGTTTGTTGGAACGGAATGTACTATAACATTCCCGAAACTGTTGCGCAAGGTGCAAATCAGAAAAAATTGTACAAAAAGGATGCCGGGAGCCGGGAGGTTTCCTGCCGGAATGTTCCTGTGGAAATTATTGTCAGCTCTAAATGAGCATACAGCTTCCGTGAGCTGGAGGTATCTGCTTTTTTTGTCCCTTATCCCTGCTCGGAAAAAGAAAACAGTTGACAACAGCTGCCGCAAGTGCTATATTGACAAATAATAAACTGGCAATGAAGGAGACGCCGCCGCTGGACGCCGCTCAGAGAGGGGATTGTTTGCTGTGAGATCCCTGCGGACCGCCGCCGGCATGGCCACCACTCCGGAGCCGCCCGGGACGACCGGGACGGGCCCCTCCCGTTACAGAGGGACGCAAAGCGACAGCCCGCGCAGGCGGACTGTAAGCAGGGTGGAACCGTGGAGTTTTTCAGCTTCACCCCTGAGATTCGACAGGGGTGAAGTTTTTTTGCCCCATTTTGGAAAGGAGCGTATTCCCATGAGCGAAGAAAACCTGTATACCTTTGAAAACGAGACCTACCGCAAGACCTACTGGCACACCTGCTCCCACGTCCTGGCCCAGGCCATGAAGCGCCTGCACCCGGAGGTGAAGCTGGCCATCGGCCCCAGCATCGACAACGGCTTTTACTACGACTTCGACACCCCCCAGCCCTTCTCCGAGACAGAGCTTGCGGAGCTGGAGGCGGAAATGCGGAAAATCTGCAAGGAAAAGCTGAAGCTGGAGCGCTTCGAGCTGCCCCGCGAGGAAGCCATCCGGTTCATGGAGGAAAAGGGCGAGCCGTACAAGGTGGAGCTTATCAACGACCTGCCCGAGGACGCGGTCATCTCCTTCTATCAGCAGGGCGAATTCACCGATCTGTGCGCCGGTCCCCACGTGGACTCCACCGGGCGGATCAAGGGCAACGCCATCAAGCTCACCGCCTGCAACGCCGCCTACTGGCGCGGCGACTCCAACCGCCAGACCCTCCAGCGCATTTACGGCGTGGCTTTCCCCAAGAAGGACGAGCTGGACGAGTACCTCCAGCGCATTGAGGAAGCCAAAAAGCGCGATCACCGCAAGCTGGGCAGGGAGCTGGGCCTGTTCATGATGAGCGAGGAAGGCCCCGGCTTTCCCTTCTTCCTGCCCAAGGGCATGGTGCTGAAAAACACGCTGCTGGATTACTGGCGCCAGTGCCACAAGCGGTACGGCTACGTGGAGATCGCCACGCCCATCATCCTCAACCAGCACCTGTGGCACCAGTCCGGCCACTGGGACCACTACAAGGACAATATGTACACCACCGTCATTGACGGCGAGGATTACGCGGTCAAGCCCATGAACTGCCCCGGCGGGATGCTGGTCTATAAGAACGAGCCCCACTCCTACCGCGACCTGCCTCTGCGGGTGGCGGAGCTGGGCCTGGTCCACCGCCATGAGATGAGCGGCGCGCTCCATGGCCTGTTCCGCGTGCGCTGCTTCACCCAGGACGACGCCCATATCTTCATGACGCCGGACCAGATGAAGGACGAGATCAAGAGTGTGGTCAGGCTCTTTGACGAGATGTATTCCACCTTTGGCCTGACCTATCAGATCGAGCTGAGCACCATGCCCGAGGACCACATGGGCGACGAGGAGGTCTGGCGCTTTGCCGAGAGCACCCTCCAGGCCGCCATGACTGAGCTGGGCAAGGACTTCCAGCTCAACCCCGGCGACGGCGCGTTCTACGGCCCCAAGCTGGACTTCCATCTCTCCGACTCCCTGGGCCGCACATGGCAGTGCGGCACCATCCAGCTGGATATGCAGATGCCGGAGCGGTTCGAGCTGGAGTATGTGGGCGAGGACGGCGAGAAGCACCGCCCCATTATGATCCACCGCGCCCTGCTGGGTTCCATTGAGCGGTTCATCGGCGTCATCACCGAGCACTTTGCGGGCGCGTTCCCCACGTGGCTCAGTCCCGTGCAGGTGAAGGTGCTGCCGGTAACGGACCGGGCGGTGCAGTACGCTGCGGATGTGGCGGAAAATCTGGATGCCCAGGGCTTCCGGGTGGAGGTGGACAGCCGCAATGAGAAAATCGGCAAGAAGATCCGCGAGGCCACACTGGAGAAGGTCCCCTATATGCTGGTGGTGGGCGACCGGGATATGGACGCGCTGACCGTCTCCCCCCGCACCCGGGCCGGAGAGGACCTGGGCGCAATGAGCCAGGAGGCGTTCTCCGCCATGCTGCGCCAGGAAGTGGACAGCAAGGAGCGGAAATAAAGAGTAAAACACAGCCCGGAGGCCGTATGGTCTCCGGGCTGGTTTCGTGCCGCTTGAATTTTCAAATTGCCATACGCATGTATGAAATGCACGGCCTCAAATATCATCCCGGTTATGTGCGGCAGTACGGCGGCCAATCTGCCACCGAGCCCCAAACAAATCAATCTCTGCGTATAAATCCGTTTCCGCCGCGCATACTATCCCCGGCAAGACCCGAACATGTAAAATGAGGAGGAACCAATTATGAGCAATTGCACCAACAACGGCTGCGCCTGCAAGCCGAACCGTTCCATCCATTGCAGCGTCCAGTCCTGCGCCCACCACTGCAAGAACGAGCAGTACTGCGGCCTGGACGCCATTCAGGTGGGCACCCATGAGGCCAACCCCTCCATGGACCAATGCACCGACTGCCAGAGCTTCAAGCTGATGCAGTAACCCTCCGCCCGCCCGTACGCGGGCGGGATACATAGTCGGGAGGTGTGCGCATGACGGACAAGCGGAAAGCACAGGTCGCGGGCGCGGCAGGCGGGGCGGTCAACGGACTGTTCGGCGGAGGCGGCGGAATGGTGGTCCTGCCGCTGCTGACCAAATGGCGGAAGCTGGAGGCCCGCAGCGCCTTCGCCACCTGCGTGGCGGTCATTCTCCCCATGTGCTGCGTGTCTGCGCTGGTTTACCTATGGCAGGTGCGGCCCGCGCTGTCTCTGGTTCTGCCCTATCTGGCGGGCGGCGCGGCGGGCGGTGTGTTGGGCGGCCTGACCTTTGAGAAGGTTCCGGTACGGCTTCTGAAAATCATCTTCGGCCTGTTCCTGCTGTATGCCGGTGTGAGGTATCTGCTATGGTAGAGTGGATTGCGCCGTTTCTGGCGGCGCTGGCGACAGGCGTGCTGTCAAGCTGGGGCGTGGGCGGCGGGACGTTGCTGCTGGTGGTCATGACCCTGTTTCTGGGCGTGGGGCACCGGGAGGCTCAGGCGGTCAATCTCCTGTTTTTCCTCCCCGCGGCGGCGGCCAGCCTGTTTTTTCATCGGGAAAAAGGGTTCCTGGACAAGGATGTTCTCCGGCAGGCGGCGGCGCCTGGAGCAATTTTTTCCCTGGCCGGGGCGCTGGTGTCCCTGGCTGTGGATGTGTTCCTGCTGCGGAAGCCATTCGGGATTTTTTTGCTGTACAGTGGAGCGTCGATGCTGTGGAGCGTGTGGAAAACCAGAAAATAGCCGGCGTACAATTCTGTGTTTTTGCAGAAAGATGACCCTGAGCCGCACATTGCGTATAACGCGGCACGGGGTCTTGCAGGGGCAGGTATTGCGCGCCCATATCCACGGGTCGCTGTGCGTACCGGTGGAGCAGCCGGATGCCTATAATAAAAGGCAGAAGAGCGCTGCTGCATGTAACGGCCAGCTTACCTTTGGGGGCAATCATAAAATGTTGACCGCCTTGGGGGCCATCCGGGCGGTCAACACGCTTGTGCGGTCAGTAGACATGCCGCAATTCCTGCCGCCGGAACGCACAGGGCGCCGCGCATCAAGGCCGGGACGCGTCAGCATCCCGGCCTTGCCATATCTGTCAACGGATATGCAGCAGCCTTGCCAGCTTATTTCCATGGGGCACCATTTTCAGGTCCTCCCGGGTAATCATCCGCAAAGCGATGACCAGAATCAGGTAAATCACCACCGCAACCCCCACCGCCAGCAGGGTGCAAAGGCTCTCCTTCATATACCCGCCGTGGAGGAACCGGCTGAACAGCCCATGGCTCGCCCAGGCCGCCGCGCCCATGACGGCGGAGGCGATGACGGGTTTGGCAAAAATCGCCGGATAATTGGGCTTCTTCTCCAGCAGGCGGCTGACGACGATCAGATTCAGCAGCGCGATCAGTCCATAACAGACCAGGGTTCCAATCGGCGCGCCCTTGATGTTAATGTCCGGGTTCGCCACCAGCACATAGTTGATTCCCACCTTAAGCGCGCCGCCGGCCAGCATTGTGTAGATGGGCAGCCTCACCTTCCCGTGGGCCTGCATGATGGAATTGGTCAGCAGCATGATGCACACGAAGATGGACGCTACCCCCAGCAGCTGGAGGTGATAGGTGGCGGCGATGGCCGTCTCCCGCTGGGCGGGGTACAGCATCAGCAGGATGGGCCCGGCCAGCACCGACAGCCCCACGCCCGCCGGAATCGCCAGCATGGCGATCAGCCGGAAGCTGGTGGTGACAACCTTGTTGACCTCCCGGTGGTCCTTCCGGGCCACTGCCACAGTCACGGCGGGTACCAGACTTACCGCCACGGCGGGCAGAAAGCTGGAGGGCAGGTTATATAGGGTGTTGCTGAAATTAAACTGGCCGTAGAGGCTGGCGGCCTCCCGGTTGGTGTAGCCCAGCGCCTCCTGGAGCTGCCCCATGATGATCGACTGGTCCAGCATATTGAACAGGCTCATGCCGCTCTGCCCGATGGTGATGGGAATTGCCAGGGCCAGCAGGCGGCGGGTGATGGTTCCATAGCTCTGCGCCCTGTCGGTGCCCCACATGATAGGTCCCCGGTGCTTCCGGTACTCCCAGGTCATATACAGCATAGCCAGCACAATACCCGCGCTGACGCCCACGATGGCGCCCGCCGCGCCCACCTCCAGAGGCTGGCCGGAGCGGATGAGCCACCACGCCAGGGGCAGGCCCACCACCAGCTTGGTGAACGCCTCGATGAACTGGGAGGCGGCGGTGGGCACCATGTTCTGCCGCCCCTGGGCGAAGCCCCGGTAGGCGCACATGACCGACACGCAGATCACGGAGATGCCCAGGCACTTGATGGGCCAGTAGGCCAGCGGGTTCTTCATCAGGGCCGCAAGCTGCTCGGTGAACACCAGCATGATGGCGGAGCCGAGAGTCCCCAGGGCCACGAAGATGGCCATGGCGGCGTTGAGGCAGCGGCGCATCTGGGTGCGCCGGCCGGTGGCGTTGGCCTCGCTGATGAGCTTGCTGAGGGCAAGGGGCAGTCCGGCGGTGGAGATGGTCAGCAGCAGCGCGTAGATGTAATACGCGCTCATGAAGTGGGTGGCGCCCTCGTCCCCCAGGATGTTGTTCAGGGGGATCTTATACAAGGCCCCGCAGATCTTGACGAACACGGTAGAGACCGCCATCACCGTGACGCCGCCCATAAAGGACTGCTTTTTTTCTCTGGACATGGATCGACCTTCTTTTTTAGAGGTGGTAATATACTATACGCGGACATGTTGGGATACATGCCTGCAACCGCATCGGAACCCGCGGGGCTACGCCCTGCCCAGCGGCTGCCCGCAGCTGCCGCAATAGACGTATCCCGGATCATTGCCCGCGCCGCAGGCGGCGCACACCAGCAGCCCCTGGGCGGCGTCCAGCTCCTGCCGGTGGGCCTCCAGCTGCTCATACAGGCTGTCCACATACTCCAGAATCTGCTGGATGCACTCGCTGTCTGAGGGACGGCCCTTGTGGGAGGCGTACATCACCTCGCCGATGGCCTGCATCTGGAGGCTGATTTCCTCCTGGAGATCGCTCACCTCCCGCTCCAGACGGGTCCGGGCGCGTACAGCCTCCGTTTTCTCCTCCACCAGCCCCGCGCCCGCTCTGGCGAGCTCCGCGGCTGTCTGCACCTTCTCCCGGGCGCGGCGGGCCAGGGCCTCCCAACGCTCCTTCGAATATGTGATCTTAATTTCCCGCATGGTATTCCTCCTTTATTCGCCGTAAATGCCGCCGCCGATGAACTCCCGGATCAGGGAATCGAGGGACACATACTTTTCGTCCAGTATCTCGAACCTGGGGTAGGCCTCCGCAAGCTGGCGGACCTCCTCAAACCGCTCCATCTCCGGGGACACCCGCAGATGCTCGAAAAGAGGCTGGGCGAAGGGCCGGATGGCGCTGACCTCATAGGGCAGGGAGCTGTCAAAGACGATGCCGGCGTTGTCCTTGAAGGGGGAGATGTACAGCTTCTCGCCCCGGCGGACGTTGGCCCACATCTTCACTGTCACGTCCGCCTTCCAGTAGGCCCGGAACTTGCTGTCCCGCACGGTGCGCCGCTCCAGGCGGAGCCAGGTGCGCTTGAACGCCGCCTCCCCCGCGTCATCCAGTATATCGGAGCGGGCGGAGATATAGACCTTGGCGGCGTCCGGATTCCGTCCGCTGATGATGTCGTTGAGAGCGTGGATGCCCTCGAAGATGGCGATCTCGTCCTTCCCCAGCTGGAGGGGCTGGCTGGCGATGTCCGAGCGCATCTGCCGGGCGAACTCAAATTTGGGGACCAGAATCCGCTCTCCCCGGTCCAGGGCGGCGAAGTGGCGGTTGAGCAGGTCCATATCCATACAGAAGGGGGACTCGTAGTCCAGCTGGCCCTCCCGGTTCCGAGGGGCGGTCTCCGGGTCCACGGTCTTGAAGTAGTTGTCCATTTCCACGGAATGGGAGTTGATGCCCATTTCCTTCAGCTTGGCCTCGATTTTTTTGGCCGTGGTGGTCTTGCCGGAGCCGGAGGGGCCGGACAGCAGGACGATATGGGATCTGGACAGGTTGTCCGCAATCTTCCGGGCGGCGGCTTCAATTTTCCTTTCATAGGCCGCATCGCTCTCCTGGACAAAGCCAAGGGGGTCGCTGCGGACGGCCTCGTTGATCTTGCTGAGTGAATACGCCATGTTCACGGCTCCTTTCTGATGACGCACCAATCATAAAAAGTTTCGCTCCAGCCTTTTCAAAGGCTGGCAGGTTTGGACGGAGTCCAACTCTCTCTCGTCCTCAGCCCCCGTAAAACGTCCGGAAGGCCGCCTGGTTGGCGGAAATTTTTCCCGGCCGCTGAATATACTCCTGGGGAAATTTCAGATTGAACACCCGCTCAATGCGGTTGTGCGCAGGGTCCACCATCTTCGTGGACCCCCCCGCGCCCAGGCTGAGGATGCTGTGCAGCTCCTCCATGATATAGACGTTGTACCAGCCGGTCCCGCCGGGTTTGCACCAGCCCACGTTCTCGAAGCTGCCGGACATATACTTCTGCCGGTAGAGGTAGTAGGGCGCGAAGCCCAAAGGGCGCAGCTTCTCCGGCACATAGTCCAGCATTTCCCCCACCTCTTCCACCGTGGGAATGCGGGTGCCCTCCAGGGTGATGCGGCTGCCTTTTTTCAGGCTCAGGGTGTGGACGGTGATGTTGTCAGTGCCAAAGGCCACCGCCTCGTCCAGGGTTTTGCGGAACTGCTCCGGGGTGTCCTCCGGGAGGCCCGCGATAAGGTCCATGTTCACGTGGGGGAACCCGGCCCTCTGCACCAGCTCCATGGCGGTACGGATGTCGTCCGCGCTGTGCCGCCGTCCGATGGCGGCAAGCACCTTGCCGGACATGGACTGGGGGTTGACGCTGACCCGGTCGATGCCGTTTTTCCGCAGGACCGCCAGCTTCTCCGCCGTGATGGTGTCGGGCCGTCCGGCCTCCACCGTCAGCTCCACCGCGCCGGAGAGATCGAAGTGGGTATGCACCGCTTCCAGCAGGCGGCCCATCTGATCTGCCGTCAGGGTGGTGGGCGTACCGCCGCCCATGTAGAAGGACTTGATCTTCAAGCCAAGCTCCTTCACCATGGCTCCCGCGCTCTCCACCTCCGCCAGCAGGGCTTGCAGGTACGGCTCCACCAGATGGAAGCTCTTTTCCACGCTGTTGCTGACGAAGCTGCAATAAGCGCAGCGGGTAGGGCAGAAGGGGATGCCAATATACAGGGAAATTTCGTTTTTCTCCAGTCCCCGCTTGGCGTCCAGCCCCGCTTTCGCGCAGGGCAGGCACAGCGCCCGCCGGGATTCAGAGACAAAGTAGGTATCCCGCAGGATGGCGTCGGTCTCCGCCTCGCTTCTGCCCTCCTCCAGAAGCCCCGCCGCCAGCTTGGCGGGCCGGATGCCGGTGAGCGCGCCCCAGGCGGGGGTCACGCCGGTGAGGGACCGCGCGGCCTCAAAGAAGCTGAGCTTCACAGCCCTTTGCAGCAGCCGCTCCCGCTCGTAAGCATCCGCCGCCCCGGAAACATCAATCCGGGACGTTCCGCTGGCGGTTTTGCTGTCTACAGCCAAGTCTGTGGCGGCGCTGGCGGTCCGGCCTTCCACCGTCAGCCGGACCCGGGCCGTGTTGGGGTCCCCGCCCTCGTAGACGGGACGTTCGCTGGGGAAAAAGGCCAGCAGACTCTGCTCCACGGCGTAGCGGTAGTCATGGCCCTCAAAAATCAGTTTCATAGGCCCAGCGCGTGTCTCATATAGGGGTTGCCCTTGCGCTCCCGCTCCAGGGTGGACAAGGGGCCGTGCCCGGGACAGACCTTGTAATCCCCCTCCAGCCGTCCCAGCCGGGCCAGGGACTTCATCATCTCCCGCTCACTGCCGTCCAGGAAATCCACCCGCCCGCAGCTCCCGGCAAAGAGGGTGTCCCCGCAGAGCATCACATCCTCCGCAAGGAGCGTCACGCTCCCGGCGGAGTGGCCGGGGGTGTGGAGGACCTTGACCTTCAGGCTCCCGACGGAAATGAGTTCCCCGTCCTCAAAGTGGTTGAAGCCCCAGGACAGGGGCGGAAACAGCCGGGCGTCGCCCTTGTCCGTGTCGGCGGGGTGGAGGTAAAGCGCCAGGCCGGGCGCGGGAACGGCCGCCATCAGGGCGTCCACCGCCCCCACATGGTCCCAGTGGCCGTGGGTCAGGAAAATCTTCTCCAGCCGCAGGCCGCTTTTCTCAATCATCGCCAGCACCCGCTCCGGGGACCCGCCGGGGTCCGCCACGGCGCAGACGCCCTCCCTTTCGTCGCCGATCAGGTAACAGTTGGTATCAATCTGTCCTACAGGGATGGTATCAAAAATCATGACCGTATTCTCCTTATTGCACCATATCCGACATATCCTCAAAGCCGGTATAATCCATCGGCTTCCAGCGGAATGCCCAGTCAAAACAGGCCACGACCTGCTCCAGCTTTGGCAGCGTGCGGTCCAGCAGCCAGCCCTTGCCGTCCTTCCGGTAGCCCACCTCCAGAGAGTACTGCCCGGCGGCGGGTCCTTGCAGCGCAATGGCGCACTGGATGAACCAATAGCTCTGGTCCGGGCCGGCGGGGTCCTTCTGCTCCAGGATGAGATAGCTGTCGCCGTCCCGGACCAGCGCCTCCAGGCCATTCCGGACATCGTCCCAGGAGGGATTGCTCCTGGGTCCGGGATACGCGCCGAGGGTGAGGCGCCAGGGCCACTCCCTGCGGGGCTGGGAATCATCCGTGCTCTCTTTGTGTCGATTGAAAAATTTGAACATGGCCTATCTCTCCGTGTCAAACAAGATGGTCACCGGCCCGTCGTTCTGGGAAAAGACCTGCATATCCGCGCCGAACTCCCCATGCTCTACAGGGAAACCCCGTTCCCGGCAATGCGCCATGAACTTCTCATACAGCGGGACCGCCAGCTCCGGCTTTGCCGCGCCGGAGAAGCCCGGACGGCGGCTGGAGGTATCGGCGTAAAGGGTGAACTGGCTCACCACCAGGATGCTCCCCCCCACCTGCTCCAGGTTCAGATTCATTTTTTCATTTTCGTCCTCAAAAATGCGCAGGTTGCATATTTTGTCCGCCAGCTTCATGGCGGTGTCTTCCGTATCGCCGGGGCCCACCCCCAGCAGGATCAGGTATCCCTGGCCAATCTGGCCGTTGACCCTGCCTCCGATCTCTACAGACGCGGATTTCACCCGCGTTACGACTGCCCGCATAATATCCGTTTACCTCCTGTTTGCGCAGTTTCTCAGCCCGCAGGGCGGTTGACCTTCATCACGCTGGAGATCTGCTGAATCTTCCGCATTACCTGCTCCAGCTGTTTGGAATCCGCCACTGAAATAGTCAGATGGAAAATAGCGAACCCGTCCGCCGTAGCATGGACGTTCAGGTTGGACACGCTTACCTTGCAGGTGCTCAGCGCGGCGGAAATGTCCATCAGCAGGTTGTTCCGGTCCTTGGCCACCACCTCCAGGGAGGTGGAATAACTCTCATACACGTCCTCGCCCCAGCTGACCTTGATCCACCGGCCCTGGTCGGCCGCGTTCCGGGCGGGGTCCGCGTTGGGGCAGTCCTTCCGGTGGACGGATACGCCGTAGCCCCGGGTGATGAACCCGGTGATCTCGTCCCCCGGCACCGGCGTACAGCACTTGGAGAACTTCACCAGACAGTTGCTCAAGCCCTCCACCACAATGCCCTTCTCGCTCTTGACCTTCCTGGGAAGGGAGGGCTGCTTCGCGGCCTCCTGAGCCGCCTTCGCGGCGGCGGCCTCCTGGGCGGCCTTCTCCAGGGCGGCGGCGCGGCTCATCTGCAGCAGCTCGTCCCGGACCCGGTTCACCGCCTTCAGGGCGGTATATCCGCCGTAGCCGATGGCGGCGTACATCTCGTCCAGGCTCTGGAAGCTCACCCGCTTGAGGATGCTGGACAGCACGTCCGGCGCGGTCACCTGGCTCAGGTTCAGTCCCACATGCTTCAGCTCCGACTCGAAGGAGGCCCGGCCCCGGGCGATGTTCTCCTCCCTGCGCTCCCGCTTGAACCACTGCCGGATCTTGCTGCGGGCCTCGCTGCTCTTGGCGATGGTCATCCAGTCCCGGCTGGGCCCGTGGGCGGCCTTGGAGGTGTTGATCTCCACCACGTCGCCGTTGTGGAGCTGGTAGTCATAGCCCACCATCCGTCCGTTGACCTTTGCGCCCACCATGGTATTGCCGATGGCGGAGTGGATGGAGTAGGCGAAGTCGATGGGCGTGGCCCCGGCGGGCAGGTTCACCACGTCCCCTCTGGGGGTGAACACAAAGACCTCGTCTGCGAACAGGTCCACCTTCAGGGAGCTGATGAACTCCTCGGCGTCCGTGTCCTCCTGGTTTTCCAGCAGGCGGCGAATCCACTCGTAGCTGGCCTCGCCGCTCTCGCCCCGGATCCCCTGCTTGTATTTCCAGTGGGCGGCCACGCCGTATTCAGCGATGGCGTGCATGTCGTAGGTGCGGATCTGCACCTCGAAGGGGATGCCCTCCTCGCCGATGACGGTGGTGTGAAGGGACTGGTACATGTTGGGCTTGGGGGTGGCGATATAATCCTTGAACCGGCCCAGGATGGGCTTGTAAATGTCGTGGATGACCCCCAGCACGTTATAGCAGTCCGGCACCGTGTCCACCAGTACCCGGAAGGCGAACAGGTCATACAGCTCCTCCATGGTCTTCTCCTGGAGGTACATCTTGCGGTAGATGCTGTAGGGATGCTTCATCCGTCCGTAGACGGTGGCATGGGGGATGCCCTCCTCCGCCAGCCGGGCATTGATCTCCTCCTGGATGTGGCTCATGAACTTCCCATGCTGGGCGCTGCCGGCGGCCAGCTTCTGGCGGATGTCCTCATAGGCAACCGGGTCCAGGTATTTCAGGGACAGGTCCTCCAGCTCCCACTTGATCTTCGCAAGGCCCAGCCGGTGGGCGATGGGGGCGTAGATCTCCATGGTCTCGAAGGACTTCTTCTTCTGCTTGGCCGGGGTCTGGTACTCCATGGTGCGCATGTTGTGCAGCCGGTCGGCAATCTTGATGAGGATTACCCGGATGTCCCGGCTCATGGCGAAGAGCATCTTGCGCAGGTTCTCCATCTGCTCCTCTTCCATAGTGGAGTACTTCACCCGGGTCAGCTTGGTAACGCCGTCCACCACGTCCGCCACCGTCACGCCAAAGCGCTTGGCGATGTCCTCATAGCAGCAGTCCGTGTCCTCAATGCAGTCGTGGAGCAGCGCGGCGATGATGGACTCGCTGTCCAGCCGCATTTCCGCCACAATCTGGGCCACCTGGAGGGGATGGGTGATATAGGGGGAGCCGTCCCGGCGCATTTGCTCGCCGTGGTGCTCTCTGGCGTATTCATAGGCGGCCCTGATCTGACCCAGGTCCGCGGAGATGTTGTAGCCGCGGATGGTCTTTTCCAGGTGCTCGTATCTCTCTTCCACTGTGACCATCGGTCACTCAGCCTCCTTTTTCTCAGGGGAATATTGGTTTCTTTCAGCAATCATCAGAATGCGCACCGCTTTGCAGGGGCGGATAGTATCCGCCCGCACGATAACGCGGTGTGTTTCGGCAGAGCGGGCGGGTAATACCCGCCCCTGCACGGATTGAGCGTATCATGTTTTCCATGCTGCCCACCAGCAGGGCCGCGCCGATTTGGGCGTTTTTTCAATCTATGCTCTCATCTTCTGTATTTTTCCGTCTTCAGACGGTCCAGCACCCAGAATGTGACCGGCCTGAAGAGGACATAAAGACCATATCCGAGGACTCCTCCGGCCGTGTTCGTTATCAGATCTGTGATGTCCGAATGCCTGTCAAAGAACGGCTGAAGCAGCTCGATGCTCAGGCTCATCAAAAAACAGAGAGATATCGTTCTGACAAATCCGGCGGTCCTGTTCCGGGTCAGCGGGACCAGGAAGCCGAACGGGAGGGTCATAATGACGTTCAGTATCACCTGCCGGAAAAAATCTCCCCTTCTTGCCAAAACATCACCGAATGGCGTCAAATCCATGGCCTTATAGGGATGATCCAGAATAAATGGGATATTGGCTATGACCGGCATCAAGGTAAAATAAAGCACGAAGGAAAGATATAGATATATCAGCGTGTTGACGAGCAGGACATCCCTGCCCCTGTTCCTCCACTTCCTGAAGAAGGCGAATGCGTACAGGAAAGCCAGAGCGATAAGATCAATCAAATATTTCACAGCAGTTCACCTTTCCAGATCCGCTCCATATCAGGGAGCCGTATCCTGCTCCAGGGCCCGCCGCAGGGCGCGGACGTAGGTGCTCTGCTCCAGGTCGGCCCGCTTGCCCGGCACGGGGCGCAATATCATCATATCCTCCCGGACGGTCAGGGTGACAAGGCCCCGCTCTGCGAAGACCGCCAGCCCCAGCGCCGTGCGCAGGAACGGCTCCTCCCCGTCCAGCGCCTGGGACAAACAGCGCAGGCACTGCATCCGGGCCAGGACTCCGGCCTCCTCCTGCTCCAGGCGCAGGATGGCCCGCCACAGGGCGGCGAACTGGCTCCGTCCCGGCAGCAGGCGGACCGCCTCCCGCGCTGAAATCCGCTCTCCCGCCGTCAGACGCTCCACCAGCTCCAGACACGCCTGCTCCCTGGCGCTGGGCGCGGCGGCCGGACGCAGGTCCACCAGCTGAAGCTGGACGCTGCTGATGCCCCGGAACTCGTTGATCTGGAGGTGGAACGCCGCGTCCACCCGCATCCCCACGCATACTCCGCACTGGCTGGCGGTGGCGGAGAAGAAGATGGCGTCGAAGTGGCAGCCCCCTTTGCTCAGGCGCAGCTTCAGGTGCCGGTTCTGGCCCACGTTCTGCATACTCTCCACCCGCGCCCCCATGAGGGTGAACACCGGACGCTCATTGCCCGCCCCGCAGGGCTCCAGCCGGGACAGGGCGCCGATCTCCTCCAGGGTGACGTCCTCCGCCTGGAGGATGGACACGTCCACGTCCAGGGAGGAGACGGGCTTCTCCCCGTTGCAGAATCCCCGCACGCAGCCGTTCATCCTCTGGCGGAAGGCGGGGATATACTCCTCCCGGATGTTGAACCCCGCCGCCAGCTCGTGGCCGCCGAAATCCACCAGCAGGTCGGAGCAGGACTCCAGGGCGGCGAAGAGATTGAAGCCCCCGTAGCTGCGGCAGGAGCCCTTGCCGACGCCGTTTTGCAGATGGATCATGAAGCTGGGACAGGAATATTTCTCGCTGAGGCGGCTGGCCACGATGCCCACCACCCCCTGGTGCCACTGGCCGCTGGAGAGGACCAGGGCGCAGCGCTGGTCCTCCGGCAGGAAATCGATCTGCTCTACCGCCTGGGCGAAGATCTCCTGCTCCACCGCCTGCCGCTCCCGGTTCAGGTTGCACAGCTGCCGGGCCAGCGCCTCCGCACGGGCGGGGTCGCCGGTCAGCAGCAGGTCGGCGGCCAGCTCCGCCTCGCCCATGCGTCCGGCGGCGTTAATGCGGGGGGCCAGGACGAAGCCGATCTGGACGGAGGTGATCTCCCTCTCCTCCAGCCCCGTCTCCCGGATCAGGGCCCGCAGGCCCAGGAAGTCGGTGTGGGCGATGGCCTCCAGGCCCCGGTGGACAATAGTCCGGTTCTCGCCGGTCATGCGCATTACGTCGGCCACCGTGCCCACGGCAGCCAGGGCGCAGTACCGGGCGAACAGCGCCTCCTCCCGGGCCTCCCCCAGGGCCAGGGCCAGCTTCAGCGCCACCCCCACCCCCGCAAGGTGCTTGAAGGGGTAAGGGCAGTCGGGCCGCCTGGGATCCACCACCGCCACCGCCTCGGGCAAAACGTCCTTGCATTCATGGTGGTCGGTGATGACCAGATCCAGGCCGATCTCCCGGGCGTAGCGGGCCTCCTCCACGCCGGTGATGCCGCAATCCACGGTGATGACCAGGGTCACGCCCTTCTCCCGCAGGGAGCGCAGCGCGTCCTTCCCCAGGCCGTAGCCGTCCTCGATGCGGCGGGGAATATATTTCAGGCACTCCCCTCCGCACAGCCGCAGGTAGTCCACCAGCAGCACGGTGGAGGTGATGCCGTCCACGTCGTAGTCTCCGAACACGGCCATCCGCTCACCGGACTCCAGCCCCCGCCGGATGCGCTCCACGGCCTTGTCCATGTCCTTCATCAAAAAGGGGGAATGGCTCAGGCTCCGCTCCCGGTCCAGGAACAGGGCGGCTTCCTCCGGGGTCTTCACGTCCCGGGAGGCCAGCACGGCGGACAGCAGGCGGGGATATCCCGCCGCCCGCAGCTCTCCGGCGGCGGCCTCGTCATAGTCGCCGCCCACCCATCTGGCGTATTTCACAGGATATCCCCCCTTTCATGGCCTCCGAGGTCCGTGCGGAGGGCCCCAAATTTACATAACAGACAATAGTATAACAAAAAAAGCGGAAAAGGTAAAGCATGACTTTACCTTCTCCCGCAATTTTCCGCCTTTTCAGCGGATCAATTTCTTATTTTCCCTGCTTCAGGTCCCACTCCAGGAAGCGGCGGAAGGGCTGGAAGCCAATCGCCCCATAAAATCCAGGGCGACTTTCCGGATGAACTCCATCAGCTCCCGGCCACCCCCTGGCGCTGGAACGCCTTGTCCACGCCGAACTCCGAAATGTGGTTAAATTTCCGCTCACAGCTGTAGGGCGACTCCGGGCAGGTCAGGTACTCCACGCCCGCCATGCCGCAGACCGTGCCGCCCCGCTCCGCCACGAGGATACCGCTGTTCCCTCTGCGTAGCATCTCACCGGCCCGGTCCCGCAGCTCCTGGCAGAAATCCGGCCTGAATATGTCGGGACGTCCCGACGCATGGAGGGCCGCCACCTGTTCCCGCAGCTCATTGACGCGGGGCAAATCCTTTTCTTCCGCAAAACGTACCATATGTACCTCCTTCATTACAGGGCGGACTGCGCGGTCTTGTGGATCCACTTCCCATAGTTGAACCGCAGCTTGAGGCACAGCGCCCGGACGGCCCACTCAATCCACATGGAGGCCCATACGCCCATGATCCCCAGCCCCAGCGGGACGGTCAGCCAGAAGCCTGCCGCCACCCGGACGCTCCACATGGCCGCCAGGGACAGCACCGAGGGGAACACTGTATCCCCTGCGGCCCGCAGGGTGTTGGGCAGGGTGTTGGACAGAGGCCAGAACAACAGCAGTCCCGGCAGCGTGCAGAGCAGGAGGCGCAGGGACAAGGCGCAGGCCTCCGGGCTGGGACGGTACAGCCGCAGCAGCACAGGCAGCAGGGGGTAGACCGCCGCTGCTGAGGCGGCAGTCAGCATCCGGGCCAGCCAGTTCATCCCTTCGCCGTACCGCCGGCCCTCCTCTGTCTGTCCCGCACCGGCACAGCGGCCCACTACCGTCACCGCCAGCGTGGCGGCGGCGGCGCCCGCGCTCTGGACAACGCCCAGCAGGGAGTTGGCCACAGCATGGGCCGCGATAGCCGTAGCGCCCAGGGGGGCCATGAACATGGTCATGATGAGGCTTCCGCCGCTGGCAAAGAGCTGCTCGACGCAGAAGGGGACGCTGATGTGGAAGATGTCCCGCAGCAGCGGGCCGTCCAGGGAAAACATATCCCGCAGCCGCAGCCGCACCGGAGGCTCCCACAGCAGCAGCGCCACGCCGGAGGCGGCTCCCAGAGCCCGCGCCAGGATCAGCGCCAGGACGCTGCCCTGGATGTCCAACGTCAGGATGTTGATGAACAGGAAGCTGAAAACCAGGTAGGAGCCGTTGATAATAATTGTAAGTACCAGACACCTGCGGGATTCCCCCAGCCCACGCAGGATGCAGAATACGCCCTGATAGACCGTGAAGATCAGGATGGAAAGGCAGCACCCCGCGAGATAGTCCACGGCTTTCTCCAGCATCTCAGGCTCCACCGTTGGGTAGAACATCTGGACGACAGGCCGGGGGAACAGCATAAATGGCAGGCAGCATACTGTCCCCGCCGCGAAAATGAGCCACAGGATATGCCCGGCGGCCCTGGAGACCTTGTCCCCGCCGCCCTGCCCCCAAGCTCTGGCGACGACTACGGTGCCCGCTACGGAAATGCTGTTGAACAGGCAGGCAATCATCGAGGTAATGGGCGATACCAGGTTGACCGCCGCCACGGACGTCTCCCCCGAGCGTCCGATCAGTGCGACGATCAGCATGTTGATGAACATGATGGACATGCTGTCCAGGATGATGGGCACCAGCATCCTGGTCATCTCGCGGGGGGAGAAGACGGAGTCAGGCAGATGCCGGGCGTACAGCGTTGCGGCCTTTTTTTTGACGGCAGTTCCCATGGCGGTTTGCCTCCCAGGTCAGGCGGGCTCTTTCGGGCTGCCTGTGAAATCTCTGGTGAGGATAGCACAGGCCGGCGATATTGTCAATAGGGCTTATGTGCATTTCACGGAATTATAGAGCTCCTGTCTCCTTCACTTATATCAAAAGGAACGGCGCCCAATCACAAAAAACCTCCTGGAGCCGTTATTCTCCAGGAGGTTCATATGGAGGTGACACCCGGATTTGAACCGGGGAATGAGGGTTTTGCAGACCCTTGCCTTACCACTTGGCTATGTCACCATACAGAGAACAGGAGCAATGGATCCTTGCTCCTGTTCCCCTTTGTGGAGCGGGCGACGGGGCTCGAACCCGCTACCTCCACCTTGGCAAGGTGGCGCTCTACCAGATGAGCTACGCCCGCGAATATGCGGCCACGCCGCATATATCCATGTGTCAGCAACACATGATTGGTGCCTCCGGTCGGAATTGAACCAACGACACGCGGATTTTCAGTCCGCTGCTCTACCAACTGAGCTACAGAGGCAGATAGGGCACAAGACGTACCCTATGGCGACTCAGAACGGGCTCGAACCGTCGACCTCCAGCGTGACAGGCTGGCGTTCTAACCAACTGAACTACTGAGCCGTATATCCCTTGCCGCTAACGGGGGGAGACACCTCAAAGTGTGCCGCAGGCACACTTTGGTGGGAACAACTGGACTCGAACCAGTGACCCCCTGCTTGTAAGGCAGGTGCTCTAACCAGCTGAGCTATGCTCCCGAAGGGCCATCCCCCGAACGGCAAGGGTTATTATACTAGACCATTCCATTTCTGTCAATACAAATTTTTCAAATTTTTAAAAAATTTTTTACGGCACTCAGCCAAACACCGAAAACGGCTCCCCCGCCTGCTCCGTCTCCTGGGCGTCCTCCCCCTGGGACGGCTTGCTGTCCGCCGCAGTCACCGTCCGGGTCGTGCCGCCGGATATGTACGCCTTCCCGCATTCCGGGCAGATGTCCGTATGCAGGGTCACGGACTGACTGACCACCTTCCGGTCCTCCATCCGGGCCTTGGCCTGCTCCCGGACCACGTGCTCATTCTCATGGCCCCGCACGGCGGCAGCAGCCTGCTCCGGAGAGATATTGGTGGGCGTCTGGAAGGACACTCCCATGTCGTCAGACTCGTCCTGGTACTTCCGCTTCTCGCAGGTCTGGCACTTGCCCTCCTCCACGGCGGCCTGAGCGCCCTCCGCGCCCACCTTCAGGCCGTCCGCGTTGTCCTGTTCAGCCTTCTGAGCGTCCAGGACGTTCCCGGCAGGGTCCTCCTCATAGGGCCGGATACGCATCCGGACCGCCATTTCCGCCGGGTCCGCGCCCTCGCGGATTACAGGGCCCAGGCGGGCGGCAGGCGTCTCGTCGCCCTTGATGGCTGCGACAGGGCGCACAGGCTCCACGGGTGTCTCAGGGGAGGACGCCTTCCGGCCGGTCAGCGCCATAGCGCGCTGGCTGCCCTGGAGAGACTGCCCCTGCTCCGCCTTTTGGGTCCCGCGAAGCGTCATATAGGGATTATATGCGTTGTAGAAAGAATATGTTCCGGAAATCGCGCCGGTCATAGCCAGTCACCTCAACACAAAAACTTGATGGCAGTAGTATACTACGTTTTTCGCCGGTTTGCAAGTCCCTTGTTGGCCGTGACACGGAAATCAATTTTCAGCATAAACAATAGAGCTTGCCCGGCGGAGAGAAGGAGCCTCATTATAGGGTCTGTCAGAAGATCATCCACAAAGGGAAATGGAACAGATTCTGTTTCCGTAAAATCCAACTCGCAGACCGGCGTGGCCGGGGGATACAGAGATATTTCCTCCTCTTTGACTCTGTCATCAGAGGGCGGCGCCTCCTGCTCAGATTGCTCCAACGCAGGAGGGTCTTCCATGATATTTTATGATTCCCCGCTTGCCTGACAGCCGCACAGCAGCATCGCTGCTATTACAGCACAACAAATCAGCTTCACCTTCATAGGCGCTCCTCTCAATGTAAAATCGCCATTGTAGCAGAGTGTGTGACAGGGAAATCAATTTCTGACGCACAATGTTCAGAATAGCAGAATCCGTGTAGGGGCGGATAATATCCGCCCCTACAAAATTGATTTCCCTGTGGCCGTGACGGGGCGTCAGTTTTTACAGCAAGGCTTAAGCAGGTACGCCTCCTGCGGGAGCAGGGGGCGTACCTCCGAATCAGCGCCTTCTCCTCAGATACGCCGCGTACCCGGCGATGGACACAGCCGTCACCGCCGCCTGGACCGCCGCCGGTCCGATGAACTGCGGGGAGACAGGATCGGTGACGCTGGAGCCCATAATGGGGAAGGTAATGATTGTCAGCAGCATCCCGGCGACGCTCCCCAGCAGGTACTTGCCGTAGTGGATTCCTGACGCGCCCATGTAGAGGCTGAGGATGTCGCTGGGCAGAATATTGATGATCCGGGTGATAAAGGAGAGAAACAGCTGGTTTTCGAGCTGGGCCTGCCGCAGGACTGCCGTCTTGGGGTACTTGCGGACGATAGCTTCAATCAGCTCGCCGCCCATCTGCCGCCCCAGCCAGTAGGGCAGGGATACCATCACCGCCGCCCCCAGAAAATTCACCAGAATAGCCGCGGGCAGGGGAAAGAGAATCCCGGAGGCGGCAAAGAAGATGCCGCTGTAGATAAAGATACTCATGCTCTTCAGCGCGAACAGCGCCATCATGAACAGCGCGGCCAGCAGCAGATTCTGCGGCGACGCCCACAGGACGCGCTCCACAGAAAACTGGTCCCGGCAGAGGAGGCAGACGCCAAGGATAACCAGCCAGAGGCAGAAAATGATGATTTTGTATTTCCTTGATTGGAGGAGCTTCTTTCCCCAGTCGTTCTTCGGCATAGGCCGCCTCCGTTTTCACAATTCGTCACGCGCCCTTCTTCGCCCGCTCCCGCTTCTCCGCCTCGCTGGCGGCCCACAGGCGGTCCGCCTCCGGCTTCCAGCGCCGGGCGTAGGACTCGCATTTGCCGCACAGGTGGTCCACGCACTCCGGGGACTGGAGGTCGGTGGAGTGCGCCCCGGTCTCCTTGACCATTTTCCGCAGCAGCTCCGGATTTTCCAGCATGGGGCAGGGGCGCAGGTGGTTCTCGTTGAAGGGCTGGCCGTTGTGGTAGGCCATGAAGACGGGGCTTTGCAGGCATTCCAGCAGGGATTTCTCCCGGATGTTGGAGTCGGAGTAGTGGATGAACACGCAGGGGTCCACATCGCCGTTGGCGTTGATATGGAGGTACCGCCGTCCTCCGGCGATGCACCCGCCCACATACTCGCCGTCGTTCTGGAAGTCCATGGCGAAAATGGGCTTGGTGGCGCGGATTTCCCGGATGCGGTGATACATCCGCTCACGCTGCTGGGGGTTGGGCAGCAGCTCGGGGGCGGCGTCATTGCCCACGGGCATGTAGTGGAAGTACCAGATGAACCGGGCGCCCCACTCCGCCAGCTGGTTGATAAACGCGTTGGAGCTGATGGAATCCAGGTTCTGGCTGGTGTAGCAGGCGGAAATGCCGAAGGGCAGCCGCTTCTCCTTGAGGAGCTCCATCGCCGCAACCACCTTCTGGTACACGCCGCCGCCCCGCCGTCCGTCGGTGGCCTCCTCAAACCCCTCCAGGCTGATGGCGGGCATGAAGTTCTTCACACGCAGCATATCGTCCGCAAAGGCTTCGTCGATAAGGGTGGCATTGGTGAAGGCCAGGAACTGGCAGTCGGCGTGCTTCTCGCACAGGCGGATCAGGTCCTTCTTGCGGACCAGGGGCTCGCCGCCGGTGTAGATGTACATGTAGACGCCCAGCTCCTTGCCCTGCCGGATGATGGAGTCGATCTCCTCAAAGCTCAGGTTCAGCTTGTTGCCGTACTCGGCGGCCCAGCAGCCGGTGCAGCGCAGGTTGCAGGCGCTGGTAGGGTCCAGAAGGATCGCCCAGGGGATGTTGCAGTTGTACTTTTTGCGCATCTCCTCCTGGATGGGCCAGCCAATGATGTTGGCATTGAGGAAGAAATTCTCAAAGACGGCCTTCAGCACGCCGTTGTCCACATCCTGGAAAATGTTCATCATGAGCTGGTGCATGTTGTTGCTTGGATCGTTGATGACGGCGCGGAAGGCGTCCCGTTGGGGCTCAAAGCTGTCGGGGCCGCTTCCGGCCAGCCTGTCCACCCAGGTCATCAGCTTGGGGAGATTCTGCTCAGGGTCCTTCTCGATGTAGTTGAAAGCAGTCTTCAAGCCCAGCTTGGTCAGATGTTTCGATATCATGATATGTCCTCCATAAAATCTGTCTTGTCTTGCCGGGGGGGCCTCGTATCCTCTATGTTCGCAGGATACCACATCATGATTTTCCTGAAAACAGACAAAAAAAGCCCCATGCCCAAAATTTGAGCACGGGGCTGCATCTGTCCGGCGCTTTCCTCCGCTAGTCCTGCTGGAAGCTCTGCGCCGCAAGGTTTCCCTGCCACTTTCCCCGGCGGAAGGCGACGGCGGAGATCACCGCGCCCAGCACCCACGGCACTAGCAGGGAGATGGAAAGGGCTTCAGGCCGTCCGTTGGGCCACTCCGGGCAGCGGGTGAACCACGCCAGGATATAAGCCACGGGCACCCGCAGGCCGATGGTTGTGAACAGGGAGATCCACATGGGGGTCACGGTGTCTCCCGCGCCCCGCATGATACCGCCCAGCACCTGGGTGACGGCGATGGTGATATACCCGGCGGCCATGATCCGCATCATCCGTCCCGCCAGATCAATGGCCTCCGCGCTGTCCGTAAACAGAGCGAACATGTACTTGTTGAAAAACAGAAGGCATGTGGTGATGACGCAGGCGAAGCCCACCGCAATCAGGGTCCCCTGCTTCAGTCCTGCCTTTACCCGGTCGGTCTTCCCCGCGCCCACGTTCTGGCCGGTGTAGACGCTCATCGCCTGGCCGAAGGTCATGTTGGGCATCATGGCGAAGCCATCCACCCGCATGATGATGACGTTGCAGGCGATGACCAGTTCCCCCATGCTGTTGGTCAGGGACTGAACCACCAGCATGGCTACGGACATGATGGCCTGGGTGATGCCGGAGGGCACGCCGATACGGAGAATTCGCATGGCGGCGTCCCGCCGCAGGCGGAGGTGGGCGGGGCGCAGGTCAAACACCTCGCGCATTCTCAGCAGCTTGATGAGGCACAGGATCGCGGAGATCCCCTGGGCCAGCACGGTAGCCAGCGCCACGCCGGGTACGCCCATGCGGAAGCCCGCCACGAACCACACGTCCATGCCGATGTTCAGCACCGTGGCCACCAGCAGGAAGCCCAATGCGGAAAAGGAGTCTCCCATACCCCGCAGGATGCCGGAGAGAATGTTGTAGAAGGTAAATCCGGCGGAGCCCAGGAAGAAAATCATCAGATATCCGCCGCACCAGTCGATGATGGAGGCGGGGGTGTCCAGCAGGCGCAGGAGAGGCATCGTAATGGCGGCGCCGATGACCATTGAGACGATGGAGGCAATGGCCGCCAGGGTGATGCAGTTGCCGATGGACCGGCTGAGCTTCTCCCGGTCCCCCGCGCCGAAGTACTGGGAGACCACGATGCCCGCGCCGGTGGAGACGCCCACGAACAGCGCCAGCAGCAGGTTCAGAATGGGGGACGCGCTGCCGACGGCGGCCAGGGCGTTCAGCCCCACGTACTTGCCGACAACAATGGAGTCGGCGGTGTTGTAGAGCTGCTGCGCCAGATTGCCGATCAGCATGGGTACGGCGAATTCCATGATACGCTGCCAGGGCGGGCCCTGGGTCATGTCGTGGGCACTGAAAAGTTCTTTCAATTTCACTGGGATGCTCCTCTCTGTTCATTTGTTCTTCTTATTGTGTAAATTTCATCATAACATATCAATATGAGGAACACAAGGGAGAAAACAGAAATTCCAGGGTATTTGAATGGATGTGAACAAAATCGGTATAGAGCAAGGATAGGCATATCTCTATGCCCAGATTTCACCCTGGTTTGCGCAAAACAAACATTTGTTTTGCGCTTTTGTTTGCTCCGAACGTGACAAATGCAGCTTTATTCATAGTTTGTTAACAAAAAGTTTGCTCGTTCAACGGCCCTGCTGTTTGTCCGAAAAGCTGTCGCGCAGAATGAAAATGCTGACTGCGCTGTATCCTTGGATGTGGTCTTTGCCATCACCAGCGCGCTGGGTGTGGAGCCCCATGAACTGTTTCAAGAGAAGGACTGACCGCCGCCCCTGGCATTCCGGCAGCGGAAAAGGCCCCTGATGTAGAGTTTCCCTCCACATCAGGGGCTCTCGGCTGTCATTCGCTTTGCTTCCGACTCGCCCCTGCAGGCGCGGCTGGCGCGTTATCCCGCCAGCTCCAGCACCGTGCGCCGAAGGCGCGGATGGAGTCCCGGCTGCGTTGGTCCACCTCTTCCTCGGTCTGGAGATCCGGCCAGTCGCTCCAGATGGAGTAACAGCTGCCCAGGAACTGCTTCGCGCCGTCCCCGGAAATCACCTGCTGGCCGTGGATGGGGTGGGTGGGGAAGACGGAGGGATTCCACTGGTTCATGATCTTTTCCGGGCTGGGGTCGCTATAGCCCTGGCGCTGGAGCAGGATATAGTAGAGCACATCCGAGTGGTAGTTCACCACCTGATACCCACGGTCCAGGAAGGTCTGAAGGGGCGCCATCCCCTTGTCCCAGTTGCTCCAGAAGGCAATCTGCACATCCTGGGCCAGCTTCACGCGCTCCGCCAGATCGGGCCGGAACAGGCCGTCGTTCCACACCCGGACCTGGAAGCCCTTGGACTTGACGCGGGCGATGACCTCGTTGAGGAAATCCACGTACGCGTCCACGCCGCCGCAGTCGGGACCCAGCTTCTCCTTGGCAAAAACCTCCATCTTGGGGAAAAGCTCAAAATGGTTGAAATCGATGAACTCGTCGCCGCCGATGTGGAACGCCTTGGACCCGGCGAACAGCTCCGTGTACTCGTCGATCAGGTCCAGGACGAAATCGCGGGCAGACCGCTGGGTCACGTCCAGGGCGGACCACAGGGGCTCCGTGAACTCCCGGTCCAGCCGCCACCGGGGATGCTCCTGGAGGGCCTGACCCAGGTGTCCGGGGCAGTCCAGGGCGGGGTTGATGTCAATATGGTAGGCGTTGGCCGCGCGGATGATCTCCCGCACCTCGTCCTTGCTCAGGTGCTGGAGGGAGGGCAGCTCAGGATGCTTGTCGCTGGCGATGCGGAAGCCCTCATTCTCCGAGAAATGAAGCCACAGCATGTTCATCCGGTTCCGGGACAGGTCGCGGATGCGGGCAATGATCCAATCCTTGGTGTAGTACTTCCGTCCGGCATCCAGATGCAGGGACCGCTCACCGGTATCGGGCCAGTCCACAATGACGCCGCAGTCCAGACCGCCCTGCTCCAGCGCCTCCATGATGGTGCGCAGGCCGTACATCACCGCCCGCAGGGACTGTGCGGTCAGCTCCACCACAGCGCCGGCCCGGATGACATAGCCCTCCTGGAAGGTCTCCACGCCCGCCAGCTCACTGGGCTCGCCCACCCGGATCACCAGATCGCCGTCAATTGGCTCCACATCCCGCAGCTGGGGAGCGGCAGCCGCCTGGGGATACTCCTCCCCCAGCACGTTCACGCAGGCGGCCAGCTCCTCCCAGGACGCGCCTCCGCTCATCAGGAGCACCCGGCCATTGCCGCTGGGCGTCCATGTCCCGCCTGTCTTCTCGTACCGCTTGGGCGCAAAAGTAACCTGTGCCATGGTTATCTCCTCCATTTTTCGTATATGATGTTTCGTATAATTCCGGTTCTGTTCTACAAATGGGAGCAGATCAGCTCCAGCGTACCCTCCAGGCTCATCTTCCCGTACCCGGCCGGCAGGAGCAGGTGATCGCCTTTTTTCACCTTCTGTCCGTCCAGGACGCCCTCGCCGCCGATAACGCTGACGTTGACAAAGGGCTGGTCCCAGTCCTTTTCCCACAGACCGTCCACCTCCACGCGGAACACGGTGTAGTAGGGACACGCCACCAGCCTTGTCACCTGGGCCCCGCCCTCCCGGACGGTCTCCCGGTGAATGGGATGGGGCTGGAAGGGGGCCTGGGTCACAGCCAGACTCTGCTCAATGTGCAGAGCCCGGGGCTTGCCGTTTTCCAGCCGCCCATAGTCATAGAAGCGGTAGGTCACGTCGCTGCTCTGCTGGGTCTCCAGAATCAGGGTGCCGCCCTTGATGGCGTGAAGGCAGCCGGGGTCAATCTGGAAGAAGTCCCCCTTCTGAATGGGCACCTCCCGGAGAAGCTCCGTCCACCGCTCCTGCTCCACCATCTCCCGCATTTCTGCGGGACTGGCGGCGTTGTGGCCGATGATGATTGACGCTCCCGGGTCGCAGTCCAGCACATACCAGCACTCTGTCTTCCCCAGCGCGCCGTTCTCATGAACCCTGGCATACTCGTCGTTGGGGTGGACCTGGATGCTCAGGTCGTCCTTGGCGTCTATAATCTTGATCAGCAGGGGGAAGGTCTCACCCCCCACATTCCCGAACAGCTCCGGCTGCTTCTTCCAAAGGGACCCCAGGGTCTCCCCGGCGTACTCCGGGTTTGCAACCGGGCAGTCCCCGTTGGCGTGGCCGCTGATAGCCCAGCACTCGCCGGTGTGGCCGCTGGGGATGGCGTATCCAAATACGCTGCCCAGGCGGCTGCCGCCCCAGATTTTCTCCTGGAGCACCGGCTCCAGACGAATCGCTTCTTTTTTGCTCATAATGCGCCTCCATTTTCCGCATAGGCATCCATGGCCAGCTTCACCGCTCCCATAACGCCCTGATTATCACCCAGGCTCACCGGGACAATGTAGTTGTCCAGGTCGTCCAGGCCCTTTCCCTGGATATAGCCCCGCAGCTGGCGGTGGACCTCACGGCGGACCAGGGGGAGCATCTGCTCCTGATGCATCACGCCGCCGCCCAGAATGATCCGCTCCGGGGAAATCATCATGATATAGCTGCAAATAGCCTGGGCCATGTAGTACGCTTCCATCTCCCAGACGGCGGTGCAGTCCGCCAGCTCCTCCGCCTTCCGGCCCCAGCGCCGCTCAATGGCCGGACCGCTGGCCAGACCCTCCAGGCAGTTGGGGTGGTAGGGGCACACGCCCCGGACCATGGGGTCGTCCGGGCGGCGGTCCATGAAGATATGTCCACCCTCCGGATGGATCATACCATGGTATGGCCTGCCATTGATGATGACGCCCAGTCCCACGCCGGTACCCACAGTAATATAAATACTGTTGGACACCTCCCGGGTACAGCCCCACACGGCCTCTCCCAGGGCGGCGGCGTTCACGTCGGTATCGATGCCCACCGGCAGGTCCAGTTCCTCCTGAAACCGGCGGAGGATGGCGAAGTTGCGCCAGCTCAGCTTGGGGGAGGACATGATTGTACCGTATCCAGGGGAGCGGCGGTCCAGGTCAATGGGCCCAAAGCAGCCGATGCCGATGGCCGCCAGGTCCTTTCCCCGGAAGTAATTCAGCAGTCCGGGCATGGTTTCCTCCGGAGTGCGGGTGGGGATGCTGACGCGGTCCAGGATTTTTCCCTGGGCGTTGCCGACGGCACAGACCATCTTTGTCCCTCCGGCCTCCAATGCGCCAAACAGCGGCATATCATCAACTCCTCTTTCATGAAATTTCTAAGAAGCATTGCGCTAATCAGAATAAAGTTTGGGTCCACCCTTATCAAAGGGTGGTGGATCCAGGGCAAGGCCCTGGCGGGTTTGGGCAGCGGTCAACACGCAGCCGCCCTTTTATAGTATTAAAACGATATAATTAAATATCAAAACGAACTTTTCCAGAAAATAGTGGTTGCCTGCCCATCCGTGGGGTCGTATGATGAGGATACGGCCATTCTGAGCCAGGAACAAGGAGGTGGACAGGCTATATATCGGTTATTGATCGCCGATCAGGACGAGAATACCTGTGAGACCATCCGTTACCTTCTGGACTGGCCCCAGTACGACGTGTCCAGCATCCTGACCGCCGCCTCCTACGGGGATGCGGTGAACCTGGCAGTTGACTTCCAGCCCCATATCGCGCTGGTCGCTGTGGATTTCGGCGAGCACCGGGGCTATGAGCTGGTGAACTACCTGCGCACCTCCGGCTCAGAGACAGTATTCTGCATGATGAGTGTCCGGGAGGACTTCCACGCCCTGCGGGAGTCCATGCGGGCCGGGGCCCGGGAATACCTGCTCAAGCCCATCAACGTCAAGGAGCTGAGGGCCTTTCTGACCCGCGCCATCCTCCAGGACCTCCGGGGCTCCATTCTGGAGTACACCGCCTCTCCCCTGGGGGAGGATCCGGTGCTGCGGGTGGAATACAGCCAGCTCTCCCGGATCACCAACAAGATCATTCTGATGGTCAAGAGTAACTACCGCCGCAGCATGTCGCTGACCAGCATCGCAAACATCCTGAACATGTCCAGCAAGTATATCGGGCGCATTTTTCTACAGGATACGGGGATCAAATTCTCCGAGTACCTGACCTCCTACCGGATGATCCAGGCCCGGCGGCTCATAGAGAACACCCGGGAGAAGATCTCCGTCGTCGCCAGCATGGTGGGCTACAGCCAGCTCAACAACTTCTACGTCCACTTCAAGAGTTATTACCACATCTCCCCCACCACCCTGCGGGAGTTCGACGAGGCGCGGGGGAGGAGCGCTTCGCCTCTGCCTACCGGGCCGGGGATCGACGACGCCGCCGCACTGGCGGATGAGACGATGAAGCTGTCATAAGAAAGGAACGGATCATGAAATCTCTCTTCAACCTGGACAACCCCTTTATGCAGGCGCTGGCCCGGATCGGGGATCTGATGATGCTGAGCATTCTCACCCTGGCGCTGTGCATCCCCGTGGTGACCTTCGGTCCCGCCGCCGCCGCGCTGTTCAAAACCGTGTACTCCCTTACGCAGGACACCTGCGGCGCCGTGCTCCCCGCCTACTTCCGGGCCTTCAGGAGCAACTTCAGGCAGGCGCTTGCCGTGGGCCTCGCCATGCTGGCGGCGTTGGCGGCCTTTGTCTGCGATTTCATGCTGTTGAAGCTGTTTTTCGCGGGGACCGCTTACACGGTGCTGGTGTGCCTGGTGGTGGCGCTGGCGTTACTGACGCTGAGCCTGACGGCTTATCTGTTCCCGCTGATTACCCGCTATCACAACACGCTTTCGGAGCACCTGCGCAACGCGGCGATTCTGATGATCGTCAACTTCCCCAAAACTGTCCTTATGGTGCTTATCAACCTCTCGCCGGTTATCATGTTTCTCCTCCGGCCTGATTTCATGCTGCAAACGCTGGTGGTGTGGATCTTCCTTGCGCCGGGGCTCATCGCCCAGGGTGATTCCTACATCCTCGCGCCAGTCTTTCAATCGCTGGAGAACGCGGGAGAAGAGCCTGCGGAGGCGGCGGAGGAAGAGGAAGCCTGACGCCGCATACCTGCCCGGACCCGGTTTGGGTCCGGGCTTTCTGATGTCTGCCTGACCGTTCCATCCATGGCGCCGGATCACTGCCCCGCAATCCTGAATTCTCCGGACAGCAGGGTCTCGCCGCCCTCGCAGACAAACCACTCGATTTTCCCCGGAGGCAGGATGGCGCGCAGATCAGGCCCCCACTGCCGCAGGCACTCCCCAGGAATCTCCAGACATACCTCCGCCTCCTGACCGGGCTCCAGCCAGACCTTCCGGAAGGCGCACAGCGCACGGACGCGGGAGGTCACGACGCCCTGGGTACGGTGAAGGTACAGCTGGGGCACGGCGTAAGCGGCCCGGTCCCCGGCGTTCCGGACGGATACCGTCACCGCCAGCCCTTCCCCACTCTCAGCGGAGACCGGGGCGTCCGCCAGCGCATAGGCGAAGCGGGTGTAGGTCAGCCCGCAGCCGAAGGTATAGGCGGGACGGTCCGCGTCATAGTAGCGGCCTCCCTGATAGGAGTCTTTGTAATTATAGTACGTTGGCAGCTGTCCAGCGTGGTCGGGCAGGGACACCGGCAGCCGTCCCGCCGGGGCGACGTCGCCAAAAATCACCTTCGCTGCCGCCTCGCCTCCGGTGAGGCCGGGATAAAAGCAGCAGAGAATGGCGTCGGACTGCTCGTCAATCTCCGACATTTCGTAGGGACGGCCCTGGATGAGCACAGTAATAACAGGCTTTCCGTAATTTTTCAGCCTCCAAAGCAGCTCAAGCTGCTGTCCCGGCAGGCGCAGCAGGGCCGTGTCCACGTTCTCCCCGCAGTCCATGGCAATACGCTCCTGGTCCTCCAGAGCGCCGTTGTCCTTGAACCTGCCGCCATCGAACCGGCTGGAGGTGCCTCCCAGCACGGCTATTATAACATCCGCGTCCCGCGCGGCCTGCTCCGCCTGCGCCATCTGGTCCGGCTCAGAGCCGAACCGGGAACAGCCGGGGCGGCAGGTCAGCTCCACAGGGCTGCCATTGGCCTGTATCCACCGCTCCAGCCCCTGCCGGACAGTTGCGCCGGTCTCAGGGCGAACGGGCGGCGTGTAGTCCCCCAGCTGGGCGTAAAGATCATCCGCGCTGGGTCCTGTCAGCAGCACCCGCAAGGGCTTCCCGCCGTCCAAGGGCAGCAGGTTCCCGCTGTTTCGCAGCAGGACGATACTCTCTTCCGCCAGCCGCTTTACCTGGGGATAATTCTCCGCTGTGTAGCCCCGCCACTGATCGTTCTCCGGGACAAACGGCTCCTCAAACAGCCCCCGGCGGAATTTAAGCTCCAGGATACGGCCCGCAGCCTCATTGATCCGTTTTTCGTCCGTCAGTCCCCGCTCCACGGCCTCCTCCAACCGTCCGAAGGCCGTATCCCACAGGCCCATATCCACGCCCGCGTTCAGCGCCAGCGCGCCGGAGGCCACGCGGTCGCCAGTGACGGCGTCCAGCTGGTCGATGGCGACGCCGTCGCTCATGACAAAGCCGTCAAACCCGTACTCGTCCCGCAGGACATCCCGCAAAAGCGCAGGGTTGGCGTGGCAGTACACCCCGTCGATTTCATTGTAGGCGGCCATGAAGGAGGCCGCCCCGGCCTCCACGGCGGCCTTCACCGGGGGAAGGTGAATCTCCCGCAGCTCCCGCCAGCCGATCCGGGCCGCGCTGGCGTTGACGCCGCCAGTGGTCTCGCCCTGGCCGCACAGGTGCTTGGCGACCACGTCCACCCCCTCGCTCTGAATGCCCCGGATGACCGCCCGGGCCATGCGGGAGGCCAAAAACGGGTCCTCGCTGAAACACTCCTCGCTGCGGCCCCAACGGGGGTCCCGCAGCACGTCCAGACAGGACGCCAGGGCCAGATCCACCCCCATCTCCCGCAGCTGCCGCCCTGCGATCCTGGCGGCCTCCTCCAGCAGTCCGGGCGACCAGGACGCCCCCGCCGCCAGATTCACCGGCAGCAGGCAGCCGTCCAGAGCCTGGTGCCCGTGGGGACATTCGGTGCTCATGAGGACCGGGATGCCCAGCCGGGAATGCTCCAGCACATACCGCTGGACCTGATTGCGGGCCTTGGGAGCCAGCGCGCCGTCCAGACCGGTGGAAAAATCCCTCCCCGACCAGGGGTCCGCCCGGTACAGTCCGTACAGGGCCCCCAGTCCGCCGAACCGCTCCACCTCCCGGCGGAACTCCTCTGTGAAAGAGACCTCCTGCCCGCGGCGTTCATAGATGGCGAAGCCATAGAGGCGCTGGGTAAGTTGCCCGATCTTCTCCCGCAGGGTCATGCGGCCCAGCAGGTCCGCGGCCCGTTCGCCGGGGGAGAGGGCGGGGTCTTGATAACGTTCCATTATAAGTTCCTCCCCATCGGAAGAATAAAGAACGGGGCCCGGCAGACCCGCGTCTGTCGGGCCCCATCGCGTTCAGCGCAAGAGGATCGTCTTGATCTCGTAGGGCTTGGTGAGGAAGGATACCTTGCCGTCCGCAACGGACAGCTCCTCCTCAATTTCCTCCAGCAGGTTGCAGCTGTAGGCCTTGGTCACGCCAGCGGGGACCCGCAGGACCGTCTTGGTCCGGGCGTTCTCGCTCTCGTAGAGGCGCAGGACTGTGCCGTTTCCGTCCTCAGCCTGCTTGACGGTCTCCAGCACCACGTTCTCCTGCTCCACACCGGTGAAGGAGAAGCTGCTGCCGGGCGTACCGCCCTCCACCGCCCGCAGGGGCTGGTTGACAAAGTAGCTCTCCCGCACCGTACCGGCGTCGCGCCAGGAGCCCGCGTGGGGATACAGGGCGTAGGTGAAGACATGCTCCTCCTGATCGGCTACCGGGTTGGGCTCGATGCCAGACTTGATGAGAGTCAGGGCGACCACGCCGTCATGGACACTGTGGCCGTACTTGCAGTCGTTGAGGAGGCTGACGCCGTAGCGTCCCTCAGAGAAGTCCATCCACTTCTGGCCGCAGACCTCGAAGCGGGCCTTATCCCAGCTGGTGTTGGTGTGGACCTTCCGGGTCAGGTTGCCAAACTGGATGTCGAAGGTGGCCTCGTCGCTGTGAATATCCACGGGGAACTCCGCCTTCAGCAGGTGCTGGTGCTGCTTCCAGTCCACCCAGGTCTCGAAGTCGATGCGGCGGGTCCCGGCATAGAAGTGGATCTTCTGCCTGATGATGGACAGGCTGATCTTGTACTCCAGCTCCACCGTGGCGCGGACGGGGCCGTCCTCGGTCCAGGTCATCTTCACCAGATCGTCCACAGGCCAGGACTTCTCGGTATAGAACATGTCGATGTCCCAGTTGTCGTAGTAGATGGGCTTATCCTCATACATGCGAATGAGGTTGGCGCACTTGCCCGCCTGGACCAGCTCGCGGTCGTTCTCCTTGTCGAACAGGGAGCTGAAATGGCCGTGACCGTCGAAGGTGATGGAATAGAAGGGCGTCTCAAGGTGGTAGTCGTCCCTGCGGGAGAAGGGGCTTTCCACCTGGACGGCCTCCGCCTTCTTCAGGGTCTTGAAGCCCTTGGCGGGCAGGTCCTTCAGAAACGCCACCGCGCCGTCCGCCGTCCGCTGCACCGGATAGACCTTGCCGTTCTCATCCGCCAGGGCTTTGGCGTCGGTTTTGCCCAGCTCCACGGCGTCATTGCGGACATAGCCGGTGGTGTTGAACACAGTCACGCCCTCGCCCTGGCCGGCCAGAGCCGCCAGACGCTGGCTCAGCAGGTCGCCGGCCTCCGCCTGGATCTCCTCATACTCCTTCTTGGTGACCTCGTACACCTCGTGAATGGAGGAACCGGGCAGGATATCGTGGAACTGGTTGAGCAGCACGGTTTTCCACATGCGGTCCAGCGCCTCGGCCGGGTACTCCAACCGGCCCGCCGCCAGCACGGACGCCAGCTCCAGGTCCATCAGCAGCAGCTCGCTTTTGCGGTTGCCCCGCTTGTTGCGGCCCATGGAGGTGTACGTGCCCCGGTGATACTCGAAGTAGAACTCACCCTCCCAGGTCTCCAGGCGGCGGTTATCCTTGACCCGCTGCTCCAGCTCCTCGAAGTAGGTGCGGGCGAACGCCTGCCGGACCTTGGGGATGCCCCGCACGCCCTTCTCCATGCGGACGCTGGTCTCCAGCATCTCACGGGTGGGGCCGCCGCCGCCGTCGCCGTAGCCGTAGGAGATGAGGATGTCGTTGTTGATCTCCTTGTTCTGATAGCGCTCCCAGCCGCCCATGATGGCGTCGGGGTGCAGCTTGCCGTTGTAAGTGGTGAAGAAATTGCTCACCGGCTGGCCGGGGTCCAGGGTGGTGATGAGATGGGTCAGAATCTCGGTGCCGTCGATGCCCCGCCACAGCAGGGTGTCGTTGGGCACCTTGTCGATCTGGTTCCAGGCCAGCTTGGTGGTCATGAAGTAGTCGATGCCGCTCTTCTTCATGATCTGGGGCAGCGCGCCGGAGTAGCCGAACACGTCAGGCAGCCACAGGATGCGGTTGTCCACGCCGAACTCCTCCTTGAAGAACCGCTTGCCGTGGATGAACTGCCGGGCCAGGGACTCGCCGGAGGTCAGGTTGCAGTCGGCCTCCACCCACATGCCGCCTTCGGGCTCCCAGCGGCCCTCCTTCACCCGCTCCTTGACGCGCTCATAGAGGGCGGGATAGCGCTCCTTGAGGAACTGGTACAGCTGGGGCTGGCTGGACATGAAGCGGTAGTTGGGGAACTCCTCCATGAGCTTGAGTACCGTAGCGAAGCTGCGGGCCACCTTCTCACGGGTCTGGGCCACGGTCCACCACCACGCCACGTCGATGTGGGTGTGGCCAATGCAGGTGGCGACCACGCTGTCCCAGCCGCCCATCTTCTCATAGAGGTTTTCCGTGATATACGCCTGGGCCTCCTTCAGGGACGCGTAGAACCCCTGGGAATAGGGCTCCCGCAGGTCCAGGAGGTTGATGGTATCGTTGAGGACGGTCTGGATAGCCAGGCGGTCCTGGCTGTCCTCCTTCATGCGGGTGAAGGCCCGCAGGGGAATCTGGATGTCCCAATAGAGGCGGTTGATGTCCTCGTCCTGCTCATACAGGTCCACCAGGAACTGGAACTCCCCGTGGAGGGTGCCGGTATAGGCCTGGATGTCCAACTGGAGCTTCTCCCTGGCGGGGGCGCTGGCGAAAAGCTGGACCTCCCGGTGGTTCATGTCGATACCCTGGGTCACCTCCCCGTTGATGAACAGCAGGAACTGCGGATTCTTGCCGTCGTCCCACTCGTCAATCTGGGTGCGGACCTTCAGCCACACGGACTTGCCCGCCAGCTCCTGGGGGATGGCGACGCTGCCCCGGAACCAGTAGTGCTCGTCGGGGCCGTACCAGTGCATGGTCTTGCCGTCGAAGGCTTCCCACGCCCCGCCCTCGCTGTCGGCCTGGGAGGGGTAGAGGAAAAAGCCTTTCTTGTACTGCCAATCCGTGATGGGCTGGGAGGTACGGATGCGCAGCTTGTTCAGATTGTCGCAGATCACCTGGATCCGCTTGTCAATAAAATACATTTTGATTGATTCTCCTTGATTCTGACGATTGAGGGTTGGGCTCCGCCCAAACCCGGCAGGGACTCTGTCCCTGCACCCTGCCAGGGGGCCAAGTCCCCTGGACCCGTTACAGGCTGTTTTCCTTCGTGTAGTTCAGCAGCTCATCCACGGTGGTGAACGCAAGGCCGGTGACGGTATCGGCGCAGCCGTAATAGATGGCGATGCGGCCCGTGGCGGCGTCGGTCAGCGTGGCGCAGGGGAAGACCACGTTGGGCACGTCGCCTACGCATTCGTAGAGTTCCCAGGGCGCCATGATATAATCCCTGGTCCGGTACAGCACCTTCCAGGGCTGGTCGGTATCCAGCAGGGCGCAGCCCATGCGGTACACGAAGCCGTTGCAGGTGTTGATGACGCCGTGGTAGATCATCAGCCAGCCCTCGTCCGTCTCAATGGGGATGGGGCCCGCGCCGATTTTGGTGGACTGCCACGCGGACTCGTCGCCCTTGATGTTGCTCATCACATGGCGGTGGCAGCCCCAGAACTTCATGTCCGGACTCTGGCTGACGAAGATGTCGCCAAAGGGGGTGTGCCCCGTGTCGCTGGGCCGGGAGAGCATCATATACATGCCGTTGATCTTCCGGGGGAACAGCACGCCGTTGCGGTTATAGGGCAGGAAGGCGTTCTCCAGCTGGTGGAAGGTCTCGAAGTCCTCCGTCCAGCCCACGCCGATGGTGGGGCCGTGATAGCCGTTGCACCATGTAACGTAGTACTTCCCGTCGATCTGGCACACCCGGGGGTCATACCGGTACTCCCGGGCGGTGACCTCCGGGTCGTCGCCCAGGAAATGGACGGGGTCGTCCTTGATCTCCCAGTGGACGCCGTCCCTGCTGAAGCCGGGGAAAATGTCCATGCTGACGGACCGGCTGTCGCAGCGGAACACGCCGGCGAAGCCGTCCTTGTAGGGGACCACCGCGCTGTTGAATACGCTGTTGGACCGCTTGATAGCGTGGCGGCCGATGATGGGGTTGCCGGTAAAGCGCCAGACAGGCATGTGGTATCCTGCGGGCTTTTCCTCCCAGGGGATGTTTTTCAGTTCATTTCCAATTATTTTACTCATAATCGCTCCTCTGATCTTCTCTGTGTGTGATAAATTTTGAGGCACACATACTTTTGCCTTGAAAGAAGATCGTATCAAAAAAGAACTTGTTTACGCGGGGCTCACACTCCGCTACAGGTCATTATCGGCAGACCTGCTCAAAACATAAGCGAAACTTTGGTTTCGCGCAAAAGTTTTCTTTTGATACTTTTCTTTTTCAAAAGAAAAGTATGTATGCCTCCATCAATCTGGGGTTGATTTTTTAAGGAGAGGGGCTGCCGCGGCCACCCGGCTGCAACAGCCCCTCTGTTCAACGGTTCATGCTGGGGTCAGATTACTTGCTGGCAAGCCAAGCGTCCAGCTGAGTCTGCACTTCGGTGACGATCTCATCGAAGCCGGAGTCGCGCATGGCGCTCATCATAGCGGCCACGTTGGCCTCCACATCACCGTCACCGGTGTGGATGATGCCCTTGTACTCGTTGAAGATAGCCTGGCAGGCGGCGATCTGGTCGGCAACATTGCTGTTGTCGAAGGAGAAGCCCATGGCGGGGGAGCGGATGGCGTTCTCGTTCTGGGGCAGGATCTCGTCCACGTAGGGGTTGACCTCGCTGGTATCCTCAGGAGTCATGTGGATGGTCTTGCCCTGGGTGTAGGCGGCCAGGGTCCAGTCGTTGTTGATCTTGTGGACGCGCT
>JAAWQM010000003.1 GCA_022800525.1 Oscillospiraceae bacterium | reverse complement strand
GGCCTTGCCCAGGCCGAAGCCCACCTTGCCCTTGCCGTCGCCGACGACCATCAGGGCGGAGAACTTCATGACGCGGCCGCCCTTGACGGTCTTGCTGACACGGTTGAGGTGTACGACCTTCTCGATATACTCGCTCTGGGGCTTTTCAAATCTAGCCATAGTTTTGTTCTCCTCCTCCCTTAGAATTTCAGCCCGCCCTCGCGGGCGCCTTCGGCCAGCTCGGCCACGCGGCCGTGGTACAGGTAGCCGCCCCGGTCAAAGACAACGGTCTCGATGCCCTTGGCGAGAGCCGCCTTGGCCACGGCGTTGCCGACCTCACGGGCAGCGGCCTTGTTGTTGCCGCGGTCCAGCTTCAGGGAGGAAGCGGAGCACAGGGTGACGCCACTGACGTCGTCAATCACCTGGGCGTAGATATTCTTCTCGCTGCGGAACACGTTCAGACGGGGGCACTGGGCGGTGCCGGAGATCTTCGCGCGCACGCGCTTGTGCCTCTTCAGGCGCTGGGCGTTGGTGTTGGGTCTCTTAATCATTTCAGCTCGCCTCCTTACTTCTTCGCGCCGGTCTTACCGACCTTGCGGCGGATGACCTCGTCCACGTACTTGATGCCCTTGCCCTTATAGGGCTCCGGGGGACGCTTCTCGCGGACCTCGGCGGCGAACTGGCCCACCTGCTGCTTGTCGCAGCCGATGATGACAACCTTGTTAGGGGCGGGAACCTCAATGGTGATGCCCTCCACCTCGGGAACGGTGACCTGGTGGGAGTAACCGATGTTCAGCACCAGGTTCTTGCCCTCCTTGGCGGCGCGGTAGCCAACGCCGTTGATCTCCAGCTCCTTCTTGTAGGTCTCGTGGACGCCCACCACCATGTTGTGGAGCAGGGTCCGGGTGAGGCCGTGGAGGGAGCGGTTCTCCTTGGAATCGTTGGGGCGCTTGACGTGCAGGACCTCGCCGTCCCGCTCGATCATCATGTTGGGGTGGAACTTCTGGGTCAGGGTGCCCTTGGGCCCCTTGACGGTCACTACGTTGCCCTCGGCGACGGTGACTTCTACGCCGGCGGGGACGGTAATGGGCATTCTGCCAATTCTACTCATGTCAATACCCTCCTTACCAGACGAATGCCAGGACCTCACCGCCGACATGGGCCGCGCGAGCGGACTTGTCGGTCATGACGCCCTTGGAAGTGGAAATGATAGCGATGCCCAGGCCCCGCAGGACGCGGGGGAGCTCCTCCGCGCCGGCGTAGCAGCGCAGGCCGGGCTTGCTCACCCGGCGCAGGCCGGTGATGACCCGCTCCTTGCCCGCGTTGTACTTGAGGGTGATGCGGATCACGCCCTGGGTGCCGTCGTCGATGAGCTGGAAGCTCTTGATATAGCCCTCGTCCAGGAGAATCTGGGCGATGGACTTCTTCATGTTGGAAGCGGGAACGTCGACGGTCTCATGCTTGGCGCTGTTGGCGTTGCGGATACGGGTGAGCATATCCGCGATGGGATCTGTGATGTGCATGGGTGGTTTTCCTCCTCATTTGAAGTTACAGCCTGCCGGCTGTTTAGGTGTTGAGGTATCGCCACGAATTGGGTAATTCACGGCGACCTTTCAACATCCTGTTGACAAACAAACGGCCCTCTTACCAGGAAGCCTTGCGCACGCCGGGGATCTCCCCCTTGTACGCCAGCTCCCGGAAGCAGATGCGGCACACGCCGTAGTCCCGCAGGTAGGCGTGGGGGCGGCCGCAGATCTTGCAGCGGTTGTAGCGGCGGGTGGAGAACTTGGGCTCGGCCTGCTGCTTTAGAATCATAGACTTTTTCGCCATTTTTTAATCCTCCCAAATCAGCGCTCGAAGGGGGCGCCCACCTGCTCAAGCAGGGCCTTGGCCTCTTCGTCGGTTTTCGCGGTGGTGCAGATGATGATGTCCATGCCGCGGATCTTGTCGATCTTGTCGTACTCGATCTCAGGGAAGATGAGCTGCTCCTTGATGCCCAGGGCGTAGTTGCCCCGGCCGTCGAAGGAGTTGGGGTTGATGCCGTGGAAGTCGCGGACGCGGGGCAGGGCCACGTTGAACAGGCGGTCCAGGAACTCCCACATCTTATTGCCCCGCAAAGTGACCTTCGCGCCCACGGGCATCCCCTCGCGGACCTTGAAGTTGGCCACGCTCTTCTTGGCGATGGTGACGATGGCCTTCTGGCCGGTGATGGTGGTCAGGTCCCGAACCACGGCGTCCAGCACCTTGGCGTTGTCCCGGGCCTCGCCGCAGCCGACGTTGACGACCACCTTGTCGATCTTGGGGATCTGCATGACGCTCTTGTACTCGAACTTCTTCATCAGAGCAGGAGCGACTTCCTCTTGGTACTTTGTTCTTAAAGCCGGCATAGTTCCCTACTCCTCTCTCAAATTTCCTCCGCGCCGCACTTCTTGCAGACGCGGATGCCCATCATCTTCTCCTTGCCGGAGACGGTCTTCTTCACGCGCTTGTGGGCAACGCGGGTGGCCTTGCCGCACTTGGGGCAGACCAGCTGCACCTTGCACTCCCGGATGGGGGCCTCCCGGCGGACGATGCCGCCCTCCTCCCCCTGACGGCGGGGCTTGGTGTGGCAGGTGACCACGTTTACGCCCTCCACCACCACCTTGGACTCGCCGGGGACGGTGCCCTGCACCTTGCCCTGCTTGCCCTTGTCCTTGCCGGACAGGACGACAACGGTGTCGCCCTTCTTGATATTCATAGCCATTTCTCTCCGCTCCTCCTTACACGACTTCGGGAGCCAGGGACAGGATCTTCATGTAGTCCTTGTCGCGCAGCTCGCGTGCCACGGGCCCAAAGATACGGGTCCCTCTGGGGTTCCGGTCGTCCTTGATGAGGACGGCGGCGTTGTCGTCAAAGCGGACGTAGGTCCCGTCGGCCCGGCGCACGCCCTTGGCAGAGCGCACAATGACGGCCTTGACCACCTCGCCCTTCTTCACCGTGCCGCCGGGGGTGGACTTGCGCACGGAGGCGACGATGACATCGCCGATATTGCCGTACTTGCGCTTGGATCCGCCCAGGACACGGATGCACTTGATCTCCTTGGCGCCGGTATTGTCGGCGACCTTCAGAAAGGATTCCTGCTGAATCATGTTTCGGCGCCTCCTTACTTCGCTTTCTCAATGATCTCGACCACGCGCCAGCGCTTGTCCTTGGACAGGGGGCGGGTCTCCATGACCTTCACCTTGTCGCCCACGCCGCAGGCATTCTGCTCGTCATGAGCTTTGAGCTTATAGGTGCGGCCGACGATCTTCTTATACAGGGGGTGGGCCACGCGGTCCTCGATGGCCACCACCACGGTCTTGTCCATCTTGTCGGATACGACCTTGCCGACCCGAGTCTTCCGGGAGGACGTTCTTGCTTCACTCATCTCGATACCCCTCCTTCTTCTCATTTAGCGGCAGCGGTCTGCTGCTCGCGGATAATGGTCTTGACTCGGGCAATGTCGCGCTTGACCTCGGCGATCTTCAGGGGGTTGTCAAGCTGGTTGGTGGCGTGCTGCATCCGCAGGAAGAAGAGATCCTTCTTCAGGCTCTCCAGCTTCTCGCCCCGCTCCGCCTCACTCATCTCACGGATCTTCTTGATCTCACTTGCCTTCATCTCATTCACCTGCTTTCTGCGCTTCCAGGTCCTCACGCTTGACGATCTTCGTCTTGATGGGCAGCTTGTGGCTGGCCAGACGGAGGGCCTCGCGGGCGATCTCCTCGGAGACGCCGGCGATCTCGAACATGACGCGGCCGGGCTTGACCACGGCCACCCAGTACTCGGGGGATCCCTTACCGGAGCCCATACGGGTCTCGGCGGGCTTCTCGGTGACGGGCTTGTCGGGGAAGATCTTGATCCACACCTGGCCGCCGCGCTTGGTATAGCGGGTCATGGCGATACGGGCGGCTTCAATCTGGTTGGAGGTGATCCAGGCGGGCTCTGTGGCCACCAGGCCGAACTCGCCGTAGGTGATGGTATTGCCGCGCATGGCCTTGCCGGTGAGGCGGCCGCGGTGGACTCTGCGGTACTTGACTCTCTTAGGCAGAAGCATTACTGAGCGCCTCCTTCTTTCTTCTCGGGACGGGGGCCCCGGTTGAAGCCGGCGCCCTGTCCGTCACGGCGGGGGGGACGGCTGTCGCCGCTGCGGTTGAAGCCGCCGCGGTTATTGTCGGTGCGCAGGGCCTGGGAGAGGACCTCGCCCTTGTAGATCCACACCTTCACGCCGATGCGGCCAAAGGTGGTGGCGGCCTCCGCAAAGCCGTACTCAATATCGGCGCGGATGGTCTGCAGGGGGATGGTGCCCTCATGGTAGTGCTCCACGCCGGCGATCTCGCGACCGCCCAGACGCCCGGAGCAGCAGCACTTGATGCCCTTGGCGCCGGCCCGCATGGCGCGGCCCATGGCGTTCTTCATGGCGCGGCGGTGGGAGATGCGCTTCTCCAGCTGCTGGGCGATGTTCTCCGCCACCAGCTGGGCGTTCATATCGGGGCTGCGGACCTCGACGATGTTCAGCTTCACGTTCTTTCCGATGAGCTTGGCGACCTCCAGGCGGGTGGCCTCAATGTCCTTGCCCTCCTTGCCGATGACCATACCAGGGCGGGCACAGTGGAGGAATACGGTGACGCCGCCGTTGGAGCGCTCGATCTCAATCTTGGGCACCTGGGCGTTGTAGAGCTTCTTCTTCAGGTAGTCGCGGATCTTCTTGTCCTCCACAAGCAGATCGCCCACCTTCTCGCTGCTGGCATACCAACGGGAATCCCAGTCCTTGATGACGCCCACGCGCATACCGTGGGGATTAACCTTCTGTCCCATAAAACTTGACTCCCTCCTTACGCTTTCTCCGCGACCGCCAAGGTCACGTGGCTCGTCCGCTTGTTGATCCGAAAGGCGCGGCCCTGGGCCCGGGGCATCACTCTCTTGAGGATGGGGCCGGGGGTGGCGAACACCTGGGACACATACAGCTTCTCGACGTCCATACTGTTGTTGTTTTCCGCGTTGGCCACAGCGCTCTTGAGGAGCTTGATCAGGGGCTCAGAGGCAGCCTTGGGGGTCTGCATGAGGATGGCCATGGCGGTATTCACATCCTTGCCGCGGATCAGATCGGCAACGATCTGCACCTTGCGGGGAGAGATGCGGAGATATTTCAAATATGCCTTTGCTTCCATTTTAATCTGCATCCTCCTTCATTACTTGCCCTTGGCGTGGCCGCGGAAGGTGCGGGTGGGGGCAAACTCACCCAGCTTGTGTCCCACCATATCCTCCTGGATGTAGACGGGCACGTGCTTGCGGCCGTCATGGACCGCGATGGTGTGGCCCACGAACGCGGGGTAGATGGTGGAGCTGCGGCTCCAGGTCTTGAGAACGGTCTTCTTGCCGGAGCTGTTCATAGCCTCGACCCGCTTGAGAAGCTCCGGGGCAACATACGGGCCTTTTTTGACTGATCTGCTCATAGTTCCTTGCCTCCCTTACTTCGTGTTCCGACGCTTGACAATGAACTTGTCAGTCGGGTTCTTGGTCTTGCGGGTCTTGTAACCCAGAGCGGGTTTGCCCCAGGGGGTTACAGGGCCGGGACGGCCCACGGGGCTCTTGCCCTCGCCGCCGCCGTGGGGGTGGTCGCAGGGGTTCATGACGGAGCCGCGGACAGTGGGCCGCCAGCCCATGTTGCGCTTGCGGCCGGCCTTGCCGATCTGGATGTTCTCATGGTCGATGTTGCCCACCTGGCCGATGCTAGCCTTGCAGTTGAGGCGGATGATGCGCACCTCGCCGGAGGGCATACGGATCTGGGCGTCAGTGCCCTCCTTGGCCATCAGCTGGGCGCTGGTACCGGCGGAGCGGACCAGCTGGCCGCCCTTGCCGGGATGCATCTCAATGTTGTGGATGACGGTACCCACAGGGATGCGCTCCAGAGGCAGCGCGTTGCCGGGCTTGATGTCGGCCTCGGCGGAGGAAATGACCTTGTCGCCGGCAGCCAGGCCCACAGGAGCCAGGATATAGCGGCGCTCGCCGTCCTCGTACTCCACCAGGGCGATGTTGGCGCTGCGGTTGGGATCGTACTCCAGACGCAGCACGGTGGCGGGCATATCCACCTTATCCCGCTTAAAGTCGATGATGCGGTACTTACGCTTGTTGCCGCCGCCCCGGTGGCGGACGGTGATGCGGCCATAGCTGTTGCGGCCGGCCCTCTTCTTCAGGACCTCGGTCAGGCTGGGCTCCGGCTTGGCCTTCTTGTCAATGCCGTCGAAGCCGGAGACGGTCATGTGCCGCCGGGACGGGGTCGTCGGCTTGAATGATTTAATAGACATGGTTCACTTCCTCCTTACACCATACCCTCGAACAACTCGATGGTCTTGGAATCCTCGGTCAGCTGCACGATGGCTTTCTTCCACTCCTTGGTGCGGCCGGGGCGGCCCGCGCCCATGCGCTTGGCCTTGCCGGGGACGATCATGGTGTTGACCTTGGCGACCTTGACGCCGAAGGCCTCCTCGACGGCCTTCTTGATCTCGATCTTGCCGGCGGCGGTAGCGACCTCGAACACATATTTCTTATCGGCGACGGCGGCCATGGACCGCTCGCTGATGACGGGACGAACGATGACATCATAAGAGATCATTATGCGTACACCTCCTCGATGGTGGCAAGGGCGGCCTGATCGATCACCAGATACTTGGCGTTGACGATGTCGTAAACGTTCAGCATCCGGGCGGTGGTGGTCAGGACGCCGGGGATGTTGCGCGCGCTCTTGACCACGGTCTCGTTGACCTCGGGGGTGACGACGACGGCCTTGCCGCCGCAGTTCACGGCGTCCAGGAAACCCTTGAAGGCCTTGGTCTTGATCTCGCCCATGGCGATGGAATCCACCACGATGATCTTCTCCTCCGCCGCCTTGGCGGACAGGACGCTCTTGAGCGCCAGGCGCTTTACCTTCTTGTTGAGCACATAGCTGTAGGAGCGGGGCTTGGGAGCGAACACGATGCCGCCGTGGGTCCACTGGGGGGCCCGGGTACTGCCCTGGCGGGCGTGACCGGTACCCTTCTGACGCCAGGGCTTCCTGCCGCCACCGGAGACCTCGGCGCGGGTGAGTGCGCTCTGGGTGCCCTGACGGCAGTTGGCCAGATGGTTCTTGACCACTTCATGCACAACGTGCATATTGGGTTCGATCCCAAAGATGGCAGCGTTCAGCTCCACCTCGCCGACCTGATTGCCGGCCATGTTCAAAACCTTTGTCATTTCTCAGCACTCTCCTTTCCCTTAGCGTCTCGCGGAGGCCTTCTGCGGGTTGACGCGCGCGGAAGCCTTCTGCGGGTTGGCGCTGGTGCCGGCGTCGCCCTTCTTCTCCACGATGACCTTGGCGGTGGAGCGGATGGTGACGAGGCCGCCCTTGGGTCCGGGGACCGCGCCACGCACAACGATCATGTTCAGCTCGGGATCGACCTTCACCACGTCCAGGTTCATGACCGTGACCTGATCGACGCCCATATGTCCCGCGCCGATCTTGCCCTTGAAGATACGGCTGGGGTCGGTGCCGGAGCCCATGGAACCCGCGTGGCGGGCGACGGGGCCGGTGCCGTGGGTGGCCTTCAGGGTGTGGGCCCCGTGACGCTTGACAACGCCGGCGTAGCCGTGGCCCTTGCTGGTGCCGGTGACATCCACGTGGTCTCCGGCAGCGAAGGTATCGGCCTTCACCACATCGCCCACGCTCATCTCGGCGGCCTTGTTCAGCTTGAATTCCTTCAGGTGCTTCTTGGGAGACACGCCGGCCTTGTCCAGATGGCCCTTCTCAGGCTTGGTCAGCTTGCGCTCGGGGACATCCTCGTAGCCCAGCTGCACGGCCTCGTAGCCGTCCTTCTCGGCGGTCTTCTTCTGCACCACGACGCAGGGACCGGCTTCAATTACGGTAACCGGGATCACCTTGCCGTCGGTGTCGAAGATCTGGCTCATGCCGACCTTCTTGCCGATGATTGCTTTCTCCATTGTCGTTCTCCTTTATAATAAGGTTATTGGTCGGCGCAGTCGGAGCTGCGGCGACATGACCCCGTCCGCCTCACGCAAGTCGGCGGACTGATGGGTAACAAAATCAGTGTGCGGCGTTTCGCCGCAGGGGCTTACAGCTTGATCTCGATCTCCACGCCGGCAGGCAGCTCCAGGCTCATCAGGGCCTCCACAGTCTTGGGGGTGGAATTGGTAATGTCGATCAGGCGCTTGTGGGTGCGGCGCTCAAATTGCTCCCGGCTGTCCTTATACTTGTGGACCGCCCGCAGGATGGTCACGACCTCCTTCTTGGTGGGCAGAGGGATGGGGCCGGACACAGAAGCGCCGGTGCGCTTGGCGGTCTCGACGATCTTCTCGGCGGACTGGTCGATGACCTGGTGGTCATACGCCTTGAGGCGGATCCGGATCATTTCTTTTGCCATTTCGGTTGTTCCTCCATATGTTGTACAAAGTAGTTGACTGGATGCTCCTTACTCTGTACGGCGAGAATTTTCTTTCCACTCAGCCATGCGTATCATTCCGGCTCATAGAAAATACCGGCGCAAAAGGCCGGTACGTGCCCATGGCACGGCGATCTACTGCCGTGAAAAGGACATTCTCAGCCGCCCGATTATCGGACATACTCCGCGGAAGTTACCGGCTTCAGCCGCAATCTCCCGCATCATCGCAGTGCATGCAGGCGCCATGCCATGGCAGTTCCTGCACAAGCTCATTTATTGTACCGTATGCGGTGAAAAATGTCAAGAGAAATTTTCTCTTTTTTTCATAAAATTTTTCTGGGATTTTTGGGCGGTTCTCCATGCGGAGGCCCGGGTCATGACGCCCAGGCCCCCGCAGCTTGTTTTATCAAGGGGGATTTCATCCAAAATACGAAGTCCCCTTGATAATCTGAACTTTATTCATTCTCCATAATCAATTCTTTGCACGTCCATTCTTCACCAAGAATACAATACTTTTTTGTTGTGTCAAGAACCGCATCGCTGAAACCGACTGCTTTATAACAGTAATAAGCTTGAGGATTATTCTCAAAAACACCCAATGATACTTTTTTTGCTCCATATATTTCAAATACAAATTTCAGACCCAGCTGGAGCATAGCTTTTCCACAGCCTTTTCCTCTCTTGTGAGGATTTACGATAACAAATCCAAAGCGTAATTCATCCAATGACTCATCGGGATTCCTCAGTGTAAAAAAACCAACGATCCCTGTCTCATCAAATGCAGTAAACGGCATCAGGGATTCATCAAAACAAAATTCCCTTTGTGTGATAGGGTAATCACCGAATCTACCTGCTGTCCATTGATAATATGCTTTTTCATCTTGACACCACGACAATATCGTATCCGCATCCGAAGCTTTATATGGCCTTATCCTCATCATGTGTTTTTTCTCACAAACTCAAATTTGTAACTATTGACATTCCATCCTCATTTATGGGCGCTGACAGCAGCAGCAATGCAGTGGTCTGGTGAAACCACCTTTTATCCACTGCATCTCAAGAGATAACAGTAGTCTGTCGCAGCGTCCGTCACCGGGTCCCGCTGCCAGACCTCCAGCGACTCCAGTTCCCGGATGTCTTCCGCCGTCAGCTCATCTGCCGCGATCTCAACCCTCCGGACCCGGTGGTCGAAACCTCCGTCCAGCCAGACGTGCCAGAACTCGATCTCCCCGGCCTCCTCCAGCTGCTCCCGCAGATAGGCGGCAAGGTTCTCCTCATGTCCCGGGCCGTAGCTGTCTACGTTGAAAAAGTATTGCTTTTCCGTCTGAAGCTCCAGGACTCTGTCCGTTTCAAAAACCGCAAAGCCTATCCCGGCGTTTCTATATTCTGCGGCTTGTTTCCCGATATCCAGAACGATCATCAGGTCAGGAGGCGGCGGGACCTCCTTCAGCGGGGCATCGGATGCCAGGACCATGAGTACGCTCATGCCGCACCTCCCGTCAATACGGGATAAACGCGATGTCCATGTCCACCTTGCCGTCAATGCCGGGGACGGTGCCGCTGTCCGTGTACTGCCAGATGCGGTAGTTGTAGTACATATCCGGCTGGTTGCGGCTGTTGTACTGGGCGAACCAGAAGTCGTAATTGGTCAGCTGGCTCAGGTCCAGCCGGTTGTACCCGGTATCCAGGCCCATATAGATCATGGGAGTGTAGCCCGCGTAAGCCACCGTCTGACAGAACGCCTGGGCGCAGGCCGTCACCGTGGCCTTGCTGAGGTTGGCGTTGCGGCTGGTCTTGGACAGGATTTCCCAGTCAAACACCACCGGGTAGTCCAGATGGTAGGGCCAGACCTTCCCCAGAACGTAGTTGGCCTCCTCCACCGCCTCCTCGACGGAAATGGCGGTGGAATAGAAGTATACCCCCACCTTGATTCCGGCGGCCTGCGCGCCCTCTACATTCTTCTGGAAATTGGCGTCGTCATAGAGCCCGCCGGACTCGGCGAACCGCCCGCCCACGCGGATGAACGCAAATTCCACCATGCCGGAGTCCGCCACTTTCTGCCAGTCGATATCCCCCTGGTGCCGGGAGATGTCGATGCCGATAGCAGTGGTGTAGTTGGGATCATAGTAGTGCATGATACTGCCGTCCCGAACCAGCAGGTGCTTGTTGTAGGGGGCCGCGGGCACGTCCCACATCACGGGAAGGCGGTTATTACCGTACTCAATGTATCCGGACACCATCGGGTTGTTGGGCGGGGTGTAGTTGCGCACGCGGGAGACGATGGCGCAGATTTCCGCCCGGCTGATGCTGTTGAGGGGATTGAAGTTGCGCACGCCGGCCAGGGTGTCCCCCTCAATGATCCCCGCGCCGTAGAGCGCCATGGTATAGAGGTCGTCGCAGTCGTTGAAGGGCAGCACGCCCTCCTTCAGCTCCAGACCCATGGCGATGGCGGTGATCCGGGCGATGGTGAGCCGGTTGATCTCCCCGTCCAGGTTCAGCACCTCGCCGGACGCAACGCAGCCCAAGCCCTCCGCCAGCGCCAGATAGTTCTCCGCCCAGTGCCCGCCGTTTATGGCGTTGCCGGGGTCCACCGCGTCCGTGGCGGCCAGCAGGATCAGCTTCAGCGCCTCCCCGGCGCTGACCTTGTTCTGAGGCATGAAGGAGCCGTCGGGATATCCGGCCACAATATTGTGGTAGCTCAGCTCGCGGACGTATGTATAGTACCAGTCGCTGGACGCCACATCCCTGTAGGGGTTGACCCAGACGGAATAGTCGATGGCGGGCGGGGTGGTGACGGGAATCGGGGTGGCGCTCCCATCGCCCCAGCGGGCGTAGACGGTCAGAGACTTCTCCGCCGTCTCCAGGCCGGTCACCTGGGTTCCATCACCGGTGAACCAGCCCAGAAAGCTCTGGCCCGGCTTCGTGGGAACCGGCAGCTTGCCGTAGGGCTGGCCAACGGGATAGAAGACCGTACGGCTGTCCTGGCTGGCGTCCTTCACGCCGCCGTTCACGTCAAAATCAATGTAGCAGTACCGCTCCGGGCCGTCGTTGCTGTAATCGCCGTAGAGGAACAGAAACGCCTCCCACAGGCGGCGGGACACCAGATTCTCCATCACCACGTCGCCTCCGGCGTGACACCAGGTGGCGATGGCGTTGACCACCTCCACCTCGCTATAGCGGCTGATGCCGTTGATGAGGTAGGAGCAGAGCCTGTATTCCGGGTTGATCCACTGCATCCCCAGGTTGTAGGTCATGTCCACCAGAGCGTCGAACTGGTACTGGGTGACGGAGATGCCATACTGCCGAAGCATCCCGTTCACGGTGTCCTCCGCGACGGCCAGATCCTTGCGCAGCAGTTCCTCTGCCTTCTCCACGGAGATGCCGTTGGGATAGTCGGAGGGATCGCAGGTGGAGCCGTAGCCGATGTACCACTTACCGCTGATGTCCGTATAGGCCGTCAGGCGGATATCCTCGTAAGCCTTAATTGTCTCCACGCACTCCGCGCTGGTTGTATAGGTATCCACCGCGAAAGCCGCTCCCGGGAGGAACGTCAGCGTCAGCGCCAAACACAGCATTACGATCCAGGTCCGCTTTTTCACAGGTTTCACTCTCATCTGGATGTCTCACTTTCTAACGGAAATAAAAAGTTTCGACGGTATTTTATCACAATCGACATCCGAAAGGAAGACCTTGGCGGGGGTTGTAACATTTTTGTAACAGTAGGGGCGGGCCTCCGCGCCCGCCCGCCGCCCGATTTCCCCGAGGGCGGGCGGACACAGAGGCCCGCCCGGACAAAACAAACATCATTCAAACGGGAACACGCCTGCCACGCTCATGCCGATCACGCAGGCGGCTACCGCCAGCAGGCAGATGCCGGGAATCCGCAGCATCCACTCGTAGTTGCGGGGCGTGTGCCTCCCCCCGTCCGGCCCCCGCTGGTGGAGCATCCACCACAGCGGGCGGCTGAATCCCACCAGCAGCGTCCCCGCCATCAGGCACAGCATTGCCAGCATCAAGGCTGTATCCACCCGGTCCATTTTTTGCTCCTTTCTTTGGTTTCCATATCCCATCGGACGGGCCGCCAAGGGCGGCGGCCCGTTTCCCTACGCCTCCCACCAGTTCCGGCGGGACCACCGCACCAGCAACCCTGCGCCCAGGGCCGCCAGCAGAAGAAACACAAGTCCTTTTTTCATTTGTTTCACCTTTCTACTATTTTGTAATACATCCGGGCCGTCAGCAGGTACACCGCTCCGTAGACCAGGAAGAACACCAGCACCGTCCCCAGCGTACACATGGCAGTCAGGGCGCTATTGTGGATCATGAACATGGTCAGCAGCTTCTCCACCATGTTGAAGTCAAAGACGATGTGGATTGCCGCCACCGCGATGGGCATGAAGAACACCATCAGGATCTGACTGTGGATGGACCTCCTGACCTCACCGCGGCTCAGGCCCACCTTCTGCATGATCTCAAACCGGTCCTTGTCCTCGTAGCCCTCGCTGATCTGCTTGTAGTAGATAATGAGTACCGTCGCCATCAGGAAAACGAACCCAAGGAAGATGCCCAGGAACAGGAAGCCCCCGGCCAGGCCGTACGCCTCCGCCTCGCTGTCAATGCGCAGGTCCCAGCTGCTGGAATACCAGTGGCCGGTACCCTCATAAAAGCTCTTGTCCGAGATGGCGTCCGTGTACCCGCTCTCCAGCGCGGCCAGCGTCTCCTCGCCGCAGTCCAGATCCAGGTAGGCGAACCACTGCATATTGGACGCCCTCTGCCCGTAAGCCCTGTTCTGAAGCCTCCAGACCTCGTGGACCGCCGCTTCATCCGGCACCACAATGGTCACAAGCTGGACCATATCGGGTGTGAAATGGGGATTGTCCTTGAGCTTATGGGCGACCTGCCAGGTGGAGGTCCCCAGCTCCCGGTTCTCGTCCGGCGTCACCCAATGGACGGTCAGCGTGTCGCCGTCCACTCCGTAGGCGGCCACCTCGCCGGGACGCAGGCCCAGCGTCCCGCCGGTGACGGCGGCGTACTCGTCCTCCGTAATCCAGGTCATATCCACGATGGCTCCCACGGACCCGTCATCAAAGCGGTTGGTGGTATAGCTCCCGTCCGGCAGCAGCCCCGCGCCGAAGCTCAGCGCCCGGCTGGTCTTCACGCCGCTGACGGCGACCCCCTGGCTCTCGATATAGCCCACCTGCACCGACAGCATGGCGTCCGCGTTGAAGGGGTCCTCCTCATCCGGGACATAATAGACCCAGACGTTCACATCCCCCGGATACTGCTCCTGCACCATGTCCTCCGTACCCAGGTACAGCGACAGCGTGCCGGAGAGCATGACCATCACCATGGTACACAGGATGCAGATATTGGCAAGGCCCACAGCGTTCTGCTTCATCCGGTAGAGCATCCCGCTGACGCCGATGAAGTGGCCGGTCTGGTAGTAGAACTTCTTATTCCTCCGCAGGGCCTTCAGTACGAAGATGCTCACGGCGGTGAACAGGCAGTAGGTCCCCACAATCACCAGAAACACCGCCACGAAGTACATCATGATCGCTTCCACGCCCGTCTTTGTCGTCACCGCGATATAGTATCCCGCCCCCAGGGTGACAACGCCCAGCAGGGTCATGAGCCACTTGGTCTTCGGCTCCCGTTCGCCTGTATTGCCGCCGCGGAGCAGCTCAATGGGCTTTGACACCCGGACCTTGTTCAGGTTCACCAGCAGCGTCACCGCCAGCAGCACCGCGAACAACACCGCTGTCTGGGCCATGCCGTCCCAGCAGATATAGAAGCCGAAGGGCACCGGCATCCACATCACCTTGTGGAGAATCAGGCTCACCAGCTTATGGAGGACAAGCCCCGTAATCATGCCGCCGCCGATGCCCAGCACGCCGATAATGAACGTCTCAATGACCAGCACCACGGCGATATGTCCCTTGCCCATGCCCAGGATGTTGTAAAGACCCAGCTCCTTCTTCCGCTGCTTCATGAGAAAACCGTTGATATACAGCACGAAGATGGCGGAGAACAGGTAGGCGATGACCATGCCGAAGCCCATAAACATCTTCACGTAGAAGTACCCGTTGGGCCGTCCCGGCATGATGTCCGCCGCGTTGGGATCGTTGACCAGGGCCCGCATGATATACATAGCCGCCACATCCCCCAGCAGGGCCAGGATATAGGGGAAATAAAACTTCCGGTTGTTGCGGATGCTCTGCGCCGCCAGCTTGGGGTAAAGTCCGGAGTTACGCATGTCTCTCACCTCCGGAGGCCAGGAGGGTCAGGGTGTCGGAGATCTTCTGGTACATCTCCTCGGTGGTGCTGACGCCCTTGTAGATCTGGTGGAACACCTCGCCGTCCCGGATGAACATGACCCGCTTGGCGTGGCTGGCGGCCTTGGTGGAGTGGGTCACCATGAGGATGGTCTGGCCCTCCGCATTCACCTGGTCAAAGAGGCTCAGGAGGCTGTCGGTGGCCTTGCTGTCCAGCGCGCCGGTGGGTTCGTCCGCCAGGACGATCCGCGGCTCCGTGATGAGGGCCCGGGCCACCGCCACCCGCTGCTTCTGTCCGCCGGAGACCTCGTAGGGATACTTCTTCAGCAGCGCATCGATGCCCAGCCGCCGGGCCAGGGGCAGCAGGCGCTGCTCCATCTCCTTATAGGTCTTCCCCGCCAGCACCAGGGGGAGGAGGATGTTGTCCTGGATGGAGAAGGTGTCCAGCAGATTGAAGTCCTGGAACACGAAGCCCAGATGGTCCCGCCGGAAGGCGGCGATGGCCTTCTCCTTGATGGTGACGATGTCCTTCCCGTCCAGCAGAACCTCGCCGCTGGTGGGCTTGTCCAGGGCCGCCAGGATATTCAATAAGGTGGTCTTGCCGCTGCCGGACTCGCCCATGATGGCGACGTACTCTCCCGGCTCCACGGCAAAGTTGACGCTGCTGAGCGCCTGCACCTGTTGTCCGCCGAAGCGGGTGGTGTATATCTTCTTCAGATCGCTGACTTGCAGGATAGGCATTTTCATTTCCTCCTTGGCTTTGTTTGCAAGGCTATTATACCGCAGTCCGGCGCTCCGTTCCATCGCTTTACCTTACAAAACGGCCCGGAACCTTACATTCGTGTAAGGTTCCGGGCCCCGCGCTCCCCAGGGCGCCCTCCCCCGCTGGCCTTCCGGACGGTCCAGAAGCGGGAGGATGTGGTAAAACTTACCAAAAGCGCAGGAGTTCAGTCTTTTGAATTGGCGAAATCACCAAAAAACTGTGCTTTGGAAATGTATAGATTCACAAAATTATTCATAACCGCCAACAAACTACTTTGTCAACCGCCGGTCCCGATGTTATAATTTGTTCACAATTAAGAGTTGGCGTTACTGTTCGGCAGGCGTTACCATGTTTTGTAAAACCCAGCCAGGGAGAAACCCGTTGGTTTGCTGGCGTTTTACGGGCATGGTTTTTTTGTTGCCCTGCCGTTCCTGGACCGGAGGTGCTGGACTATGAAAATCTCCAAGCAGCTGAACAACAATATTGTGATCGCCTCCGACAGCCAGGGACGGGAAATCGTCCTGATGGGCTGGGGCATCGGCTTCGGCGCCAAGCCCGGGATGGAGCCGGATATGCAGCTGGTGGAAAAGCAGTTTTTCGGTCTCAGCAGCGGCGCGCACATCCCGCAGCTGGTGGAGCTGCTGGAGCGCATCCCGCTGGAGCACTTCTCCCTGGGGATGCAGATTGTGGAGCATGTGCAGACGAAAATCAACAAGCCGCTGAATGAAACCCTGGTCCTGATGGTCTCCGACCACATCAGCTTTGCCATTGAGCGGCAGCGGAAGGGCCTGGACCTGACCAACGCCCTGCTCTGGGAGATCAGGAAATTCTATCCCGATGAGTTCCAGCTCGGTTTGGATGCGCTGGACATCGTCCAGCGCGAAGCCGGAATCCGGCTTCGCGACGATGAGGCGGGGTTTCTCGCCATGCACATCGTCAACGCCCAGTACGGCAGCGGCGAGCGTCTGGCCAACGACCTGGTCCAACTCATCCGGGATGTGGTCAATCTGGTGCGCTATACCTACAACCTCGATCTGAACGAGGACTCCCTGGACTACATCCGCTTTGTCACCCACCTGAAATTCTTTCTCTCCCGCATCTTCACCCGCGAGACCTACTCCGGCAGTGAGGAGCTTTATAATATCGTATCCGCCATGTACCCCAAGGCGGAAGCCTGCACGCAGAAGATCGCCGCCTACATCCACCAGAAGCTGGGCTATTCCCTGGACCTGGAGGAGCAGGGGTATCTGATCATCCATATTGAGAAGCTGACCCGAACATAACTGTATTGAAACAGGCGCTGCGCCAGACGCGTATGGCCGGCCCTTTTCATAGAACACCACTTCAGTACGAAAACAAAATGAAGGAGGAACTATCCAAATGGCAAGCAAATACGACGGCCTCGCAAGGATCATTATCCAGAACATAGGCGGCAAAGGCAACATCGAATCACTGACCCACTGTATCACCCGGCTCCGCTTCAAGCTGAAGGACGAGAGCAAGGCACAGACCGAGGTCCTCAAGAGCACTGACGGCATCGTCACCGTCATCCAGTCCGGCGGACAGTACATGGTAGTCATCGGCCAGCACGTACCCGACGTCTATGACGCGGTGTGCAGCGTGGGCCACATCCAGGGCGTCGCCTCCAGCGGCAGCGATGACGGATCCAAGGAAAAACAGAATCCCTTCAACGCTTTCGTCGGCATCGTCACCGGCGTTTTCACTCCCTGCCTGGGCGTGCTGGCCTCCCTTGGTATTTTGAAGGGTCTCCTGGCCCTCTGCGTGGCCATCGGCATCCTGAGCAGCACCAGCCCCACCTATAACGTGCTCTACTCCCTGGGCGACTGCTTCTTCTACTTCATGCCCATCTTCCTGGGCTACACCGCTGCCAAGAAGTTCGGCCTGCCCGATCTGGAGGGCATCGCCATCGCAGCGGGCCTGCTGTACCCCACCATGACCGCCGGCGGCGAGGCGATCACCAATCTGTTCGGCATCCCCATCCTCATGCCCGCCTCCGGCAACTACACCTCCAGCGCCATCCCCATCATCGCCGCTGTGGCGTTTGCCGCCTGGTTTGAGAAGAAGTACAAGAAGTACATCCCCACGCCGACCAAGCTCTTCGCGATCCCCCTCATCACTGTCACCGTCACCTACGCCCTCACCCTGTGGGTTATCGGCCCCATCGCCTCCTTCGCGGCTCAGGGTTTGACCTGGTTCTTCACCAAGATCGCTGAGATCAGCGGCATCCTCCTGGGCGGTATCGTTGGCGGCCTGTGGCAGGTGCTGGTCATGTTCGGCCTCCACTGGGCCCTGGTCCCCATGGCCATCAGCGACCGCGCCGTTCAGGGCTACAGCGCCACCTTGGTGGGTATGTTCGGCACCACCTTCACCCAGGTGGGCGCTCTGGCCGCTATCTGGCTCAAGATCAAGAACCAGAATACCAAGCAGATGTGCGCCCCCGCCCTGGTGTCCGCCATCACCGGCATCACCGAGCCCGCCATCTACGGCGTCACCCTGCCCAAGAAAAAGCCCTTTGTCATCAGCTGCATTATCTCCGCCATCTGCGGCGCGGGTCTGATGGCCTGCGGTGTCCTGTCTTATGAGTCCGCCGGTACCGGCATCTTCGGCTATACCGCTTATATCAACACCAAGACCAACGACATCTCCGGCATGATCTGGGCCATTGTCTGGTCCCTGATCGCCGTGGTCGCTACCTTCATTGTCGTCTACATCACCTATGGTGACGATACGCCCAAGGCCAAAGCTGCTCCCAAGGCTCAGGCTGGCGGTGCAGGCGCTGTCAAGGGCGGCACCCTGGTCGCTCCCGTCAGCGGCGAGATGAAGCCCATCTCCGAGTGCTCCGACCCCGTCTTCTCCAGCGAGACCCTGGGCAAGGGCGTTGTGATCGAGCCCACTGAGGGCAAGATCTACGCCCCCTGCGACGGCGTTATCGAGAACCTGGCGGATACCCTCCACGCAGTCGGCCTCACCTCCGCTTCCGGCGCGGAGATCCTCATCCACATCGGCATGGATACCGTGAGCCTAAGCGGCAAGGGCATCAAGGCCCACTGCAAGACCGGCGATAAGGTCAAGGCCGGACAGCTGCTGATGGAGTTTGATATCAGCTTCATCAAGTCCCAGGGCCTGCCCGTTTCCACGCCTGTCCTCGTGACCAACTCCGACGATTACGCCGACGTGATCTTTGAACCCCGGAAGGTGAATCACGGCGACAAGATGATCGAACTGATGTAACATTCTGAACCATTCAACCAGAGCCCGGACTGCCTGCGGGCAGTCCGGACCATTCAAAATAACAGGAGGTAACTGAGTATGGCATTCAAATCCGGTTTTCTTTGGGGCGGCGCTACCGCTGCCAATCAGTGCGAGGGCGCATGGGACGCGGACGGCAAGGGCGTCAGCTGCTCGGACATCTGCACCGGCGGCAAGCTCGGTCAGAGCAAGATGATTACCCCCGTTCTTCAGGAGAGCACCTTCTACCCCAGCCGCGAGGCCATTGACCACTATCACCGTTTCAGGGAGGACATCGCCCTCTTTGCGGAGATGGGCTTCAAGTGCTACCGCTTCTCCATCGCCTGGACCCGCATCTTCCCCAACGGCGACGAGTCCGAGCCCAATGAGGCCGGTCTGAAGCACTATGAGGAGGTCATCGACGAGTGCCTCAAGTACGGCATTGAGCCTCTCATCACGCTGTCCCACTACGAGGTGCCCTTCGGCCTGACCATGAAGTGCAACACCTGGACCTCCCGGGAGATGATCGGCTACTTTATCAACTACTGCCGCGCCGTCTTCACCCGCTACAAGGGGAAGGTCAAGTATTACCTGACCTTCAATGAAATCAACGCGGGAACCAGCATCATGGGCGCGTTCCTCAGCCAGGGCATCCTCAACGACCTGGAGAACCCCACCCCCTTCATGGGCCAGCCCGACATCCCCCAGCAGCGGTTCCAGGGCCTGCACCACCAGTTCATCGCCAGCGCCCTTGCGGTCAAGCTGGCCCACGAGATCGATCCCGATTGCAAGGTGGGCAACATGATGATCTATTCCGCCTCCTATCCCTTCACCTGCAATCCGGACGATGTGCTGAAAAATCAGGCGTACAACCACATGAAGAATTATTTCTGCTCCGACGTCCAATGCCGTGGGTACTATCCCGCCTACATGGACCGGTACTTTGAGGAGAACGGCATCCGGATTGAGAAGCAGCCCGGAGACGAGGAGATTCTCATGGCCGGAACGGTGGACTTCCTGACCTTCTCCTACTATATGTCCTCCTGCCAGAGCGCCGACCCCGCTCAGAAGAGGGGCGCGGGCAACATCATCGGCGGCGTGCCCAATCCCTACCTCCCGACCAGCGAATGGGGCTGGCAGATCGACCCGAAGGGCTTGCGCTACGCCCTCAACGAGCTCTACGACCGCTATCAGATCCCTCTCATGGTGGTTGAGAACGGCCTGGGCGCGAAGGATACCATCGAGGAGGACGGCTCCATCCGCGACGATTACCGCATCGACTACCTCCGCCAGCATATTCAGCAGATGGGCGAAGCGGTAAAGGACGGCGTGGACCTGATGGGCTACACGCCCTGGGGCTGCATCGATCTGGTTTCCGCCTCCACCGGTGAGTACGCGAAGCGTTACGGCTTTATTTATGTGGAGCGTTATGACGACGGAACCGGCGATTTCAGCCGCCGCAAGAAGAAATCCTTCGACTGGTACAAGAAGGTGATTGCCTCCAATGGCGAGGATTTGGATTGAGCTGAATCCCTTCTGCCATAGTTAAGGAAAGAAACTCCGGTGAGACAAGCCGCGCCGTCTCACCGGAGTTTTTTTATTTCCTTCAAGAAGGGCGGCCCTGAACTTTAGAAGCTGTATTCACAGCGTCAGCGAAAACTGCTCGCACAGCATCGTGACCGTCATGACAATCAGGAGATAGTCGATCTCATACGCGCCCATCAGCTTGAAATCCTCCTGGCAGTAGACCTTTTTCAGCTCATTCACATAGTCTACATCAAAAATTCCGTACTTTTTCAGCAGCTCGCCGCTGAGAAACTCCAGGTCGCTTCCCCCCGCCCGCTTCACCAGCGCTGACATGCCCGGCGCCTGAAAGGGGAACTTCTTCCGCTTGAGGACCTCGCCGGGCACGATCCCCTCCGCCGCCTTTTTCAGGATATATTTCTCATTGGTGCCGTTGAGCTTGTACTTGTCCGGCATACGGGTCACAAAGTCCAGCACGTCCCGGTCCAGGAAGGGATGCCGCCCCTCCACGGAGTGGGAGAAGAACATGCGGTCCCCGTGCTCCCCCAGCAGGTGATCGGAGAGGCGGAGCTTCCAGTCGATATAGGACCGCCGCCGCTGGGAGCTCAGCCCCCTGACCCGTTCCACATTGATCGGACTGGACGCAAAGGCGGAGAATTTGTCGATCTCTCCCCGGACGTCCCCGCTGTAGAGCTTCGTATGAATCTTCCTGATTTCCGGATGAATCCGCTCGTACCGGAAGTAAGGGTCGCCCCACAGCCGCTCGTTGACCTCGCACTCTTCAACGGACATCCGCCCCTTCTGCATGTTCCGGAACAGGTCCAGCGCGTAGCCCACATAGCCGCAGAAGAATTCGTCCGAGCCCTGACCCGTCAGAACCGCCTTCGCGGGGGACTGGCTCACCAGTCCGGAGAGCATATAAGCGGCCGCGTCGTAGCTCTCCTTCACCGCCGACTCCGCATGGTAAATCACGGATTTCAGGCTGGCCCAGATTTCCTCCTCCGACACCTTGACGCTGTAGTGGGCGGAGCCCACGGAGTCCCGGATGATCTTCTGGAAACGGCTCTCATCCAAATCGCCGGAGCCGATTTCGGCGGAGAAGGAGTAGCAGCCGTTGAGCAGGTACTTGCTGATAAAGCAGGCCACCACCGAGCTGTCCAGCCCGCCGGAGATGTAGAACCCGATGGGCACATCTGCCACCAAACGCTTCGAGATGGCGTCCCGCAGCAGCTCACGCAGTCTTTCGGTATAGTACGCCTCCCCCTTATCCTCTTCCTCCTCCGCGGAGTAGATCAGGTCCCAGTACTCCCGGTCGCGGATCTCCTCCTCCGGCTCGATTTGCAGCATATGTCCGGCCTGCAGGGAATAGATGCCGTCAAAAAACGTGTTTGGTGAAACCACGCCAGGGTAGTTCATCAACTGGTCCACCGCCTTCAGGTTCAGCCGCCGCTTCACGCCCGGGTACTCCAGGATGGCTTTGATCTCGGAGGCGAAGACGACCCTGCCTCCCACGACGGTATAGAACAAGGGGCATATCCCGATGTGGTCCCTGACCAGCAGCAGCCGGCGGCGCTTCCCGTCATAGAGGGCGATGGCGAACTGGCCGTTCAGACGGTTCACAAAGTCCAGGCCCTGCTCCTCATAGAGGTGGATGATGACCTCGACGTCCGTCCCGGTGGCGAAGACATGCCCCTTTGCGGCCAGCTCGTCCCGGAGCTCCCGGAAGTTGAAGATCTCTCCGTTGCAGATCATGGAGATGGTCCTGTCCTCATTCTGGATGGGCTGCATCCCGCCATCCAGATCGATAAAACTGAGACGGTCGAAGCCCAGGACAATCTCATCCAGTATCAGGGACCGGCTCCCGTCCGGCCCCCGGTGCCGGATGGCGCGGAGCATGTTCTCCACGATTTCCGCCTGGGGACGATCCCCGCTCTTCCAATTCATAAATCCACAGATTCCGCACATCTCAGTTTTGCTCCTCCATGCCGTAATATTGATACTGCGCCCGCTTCTCCTCCTCGTAGGCGGCGGCCTTCTCCGCCCAGACGGCGCTCAGCTTCTCCTCGCCCCGGCGGTCGGGAAGCCCCGCCTCCTCACGGAACACCCTGCCGATATAGCGGGAGAGCTTTTCCGCGCCGGACAGGTTCATATGCAGGCCGCCGTCGTAGGTGTCCGTCGTATAGTCAATTCCGATCTCGTCCACAAGCTCCAGGAAATTGATATACGGCAGATTATTTTTTTCGGCGTATTCCTCCACCTGCGCCTCCCACTCAGGGTACCAGTAGGGATAAAGACTGGGTGCCTTAATCAGGATCAATTGAATACCCTTTTCAGCGCAGAGGGCGGTCATCTTCTCCAGGTACTTCCAGGCATTTTCCCCGAAATTGTAGTCCGCCAGCGGCTTGCCCTGGGGGACGTTCTCGGCGGCCTTTACGTCCACGCGCATATAGTAGCCGTTGTGGGACACGCGCTTGGTTGTGAACATATACTCCACGTCCGCCGCCGTCAGCTCGCTCCACCGGCTATGGTAGCGCAGGATGGGAAACACGTAGTCCAGGAAATGCTCGTTGTCCTTCATGGAGGCGAAGATTGCCTTCACCTTGGAGGCCGACCACCTCATCCCCTCCAGCGACATCCGGTTATAAGCCTCCCGCTGGGACTCGCTGAATTGCAGCGACTGAATGTTGAAGACCACCACGTCCGGCGTCTCATAGCGGAGGGTGTCCTCCAGCAGGTAGTAGGACTGCCAGATATACTGCTCGGCGCTGCCCCGGATATAGCTGTTGACGCCGTACTCCTGCCAGAGCACCACCGGGGAGAAATTCTCGTATACCTCGCAGTCTCCCACAAAAATCACGTCGTGGTCCTTATTCTCCCGATAGTATTCCGCAACAAACGCGCCCTCGACCACGCCGTCCACGTACTTCGGCATCAGCAGCCTTTGCAGCAGGAACAAGCCCGACAGCACAATCAGCGCTGTCACGGCTATTTTTATGATCTGTCCCTTTCGGGTTTTGGTTTCCGTCATACCCCTGCCCTCCCGGCGGTTGGATATTGATGTTCTGCACCGCGCTTAAAACTGGTTATAAATGAACTGGCTGGCATCGTACCCGATTCCGTAGGCTCCCATCAGCAGCACCGCCAGAAACAGACCGTACCAGATGGCAAAGCGCGCCGGATACCGCAGCGTCCGGATTTTTTCCCTGACGCTGCCGCTTCGCTGGGCAAGGCTCACCCCCAGCATCAGGAGGAGTCCCGCGGCCAGGATGCCATAGTCAAGCCCGGACAGGCCCAGGGCCATCAGCGAACCGTCCCACAGGACGCTCCAATTTCGGACCGTGAACATGGACCCCAGCGCCCCCGCCGTGACGGACAGGGAGGGGTAGCAGTCGAAGATGTTCAGCACGCAGACCAGCAGGAACGTGCGCCCTGTCTGGAACAGCTTATATGCTCCCCTCCCGTTCACGGGGAACCGGTCATGGAACCGCTGGTACAGCGGCTCCAGCTCCTCGGAGAGCATCAGGACCGCCCAGTTCAGAAGTCCCCAGACGATAAAATTCCAGCTCGCCCCGTGCCAGATTCCCGTCGCGAACCAGACGATGAACGAGGAGATATACACCGGCAGCCGCCGTCCCACCGCCTCGCCCAAGCGTCCCCGGGCAAATTTGGAGAACCTCTGCATCGCCCTGGAGGTGGACACGGGATAGAACAGGTACTCCCGGAACCAGGAGCACATGGAAATGTGCCACCTGCGCCAGTACTCCTTCAAGGATTTGGAGAAATATGGGCGGCGGAAGTTCTCCTGCACAGTGATGCCCATGGCCTCCGCAAGGCCGATGGTGATGTCGATGCCGCCGGTGAAATCCGCGTACAGCTCCAGGGTATAGAAAATCATCCCCACGAACACATACGCCCCCGTATAGGTATCCGTGTGGCCGATGATGGTGGAGACGGCGGCCAGCATCCTGTCCGCAATCACCATCTTCTTAAAGTATCCCCAGAGAACGCGCTGCAAACCGGAACATACTGTCACTTTGTCGAAAGTATGCTCCTGGTATAATGTGCCGCCCAATTCGTCAAAGCGGCTGATCGGCCCCTGGACCAGCAGGGGGAAGAAGGAGACGAACAGCGCGAACCGGAAGGGATTTTTTTCGGCGGGATATTTTCCCCGATACACGTCAATCAGATATCCAACGGCCTGGAACGTATAAAAAGAGATGCCCATGGGCAGCGCCAGTGTGACAAAGGACAGCTGGGGCCGGTCCAGGGCGTCCAGGACGCCGTTGACGTTTGAGATGAAGAAATTGGTATACTTCACCACCGCCAGGATGCCTATACTCAGCAGAAGGCACGCCGCCACCCACCGGGCGCGAACGCGCTTCTGCTCCGCCTTGTATTCCTTTTTCTCATCCTTCGACAGAATATCCTTGCGGGCCTTCAGATAGGCGCTCTGCCGCCGGACGTTCTTCTCAATCTGGAGCGCGGCGAACCATACCGCCGCCGTCGTCGCCAGCAGGTAGAGCAGGGCAGACGGCCCCGCGATGAAATAGAAGAGATAGCTCGCCGCCAGCAGGAGCCCCCACTGGCAGCGCTTGGGCACAAGGTAATAGGCAGAAACCAGGACTGCGGCGAATCCTATAAACCCATATGATGTAAAGAGCATAAGCCCACTCCCCGCGTCGGTTTAATCCTCGTCCTCCAGCCTCTGGATCAATGCGTACAGGGCCTTCGCGGAGTTGAAGTTCTCCGGAATGATGTCCTTCGCCGTGATGGTCACGTCAAACTCCTCGCTGATCTCGGAGATCAGGCTGACAAGGGCCAGGGAGTCCAGGATCATATCGTCAATCAGACGCTCCTGGGTCTCAAAGTCAATGTTGGGGCGCAGGTCCTTCAAAATTCTCAGCAGTTCTTCCATTGTCGTTTTCCTTTCTCTGTCAGCCGCCCTCATAGGCTTTCTTCAAGGCGGCGCGGTCTGTTTTTTTGTTTGCCGTCAGCGGCATCTCTTCCAGCTTTATCACCTTGTTGGGCAGCATATAGCGCGGCAGCTTCGCCGTCAGGGACGCCGCCAGCTCCTTCTCCCCCACATCGCCCACATAGTACAGCACGATCTTCTTCCGCTTCGCGTCGTAAATGCAGGCCGCCAGCTGTACCTCGGGAAGGAGCCCCACGTCTGTCTCGATCTCTCCCAGCTCGATACGGTGGCCCATGTGCTTGATCTGATAGTCCTTGCGGGATACGAACATCAGCTCCCCCGCCTCGTTGTACCGGCCGATGTCCCCGGTTTTATAGATAATCTCCGGATACGCCGTGTTCAGCGGGTTCTGGACAAAGGCCGCGCTGGTACGGTCAGGATCGTTGTAGTAACCCAGAGTCACGGAGGTGCCCCGGATGCAGATCTCGCCCTCCTGCCCGGCCTCCGCCAGCTTTCCGTCCCCGGTCAGCAGCAGGATTTCCCGATTGGGGAAAGGCTTCCCAATCGGGATCGCCTCCCCGGAGGCGAATTCCCGGTCCACCCGGTAATAGCAGCACATCCCGGTACCCTCCGTCGGGCCGTAAAGATTGGTAAAAACGGCGTCCGGCAGGGCTTTCCGCCAGATATTGAACTGCTTGATGGGGAAAACCTCGCTTCCAAAGGCTATGGTGTGCAGATATTCCGGTTTTACGACATCAAATGTGCCGAATATGCTGACCATCGTAAGCGCGGAGACAACCCAGCAGATGGTGTTGACCCGGTGCTCGTTCAGGTAATTCACCAGGGCTACGGGAATCGAAAAGAGGTTCTTGGGGATCAGATAGGTCGTGGCGCCGAACTTGAGGGTCCCGCCGATCTCCTTCAAGCACGCATCAAAATAGAGGGGCGTCTGGTTGCCGAAAACCGTGTTTTCATGGAATCCCATGATCTCGGAGAGCTGCTCGATATAGTCGATTACCGACCGGTGGCAGGCAGCCACCCCCTTGGGTACGCCGGTGGAGCCGGAGGTGAAGACGATATAGATCGGGTCCGTGTCGATGGTGCTGCGGCGAACCCGCTCCAGCGCGGCCTCATCCGCCGGGGTCCGGAGGATTTCGCTGTAGCGGACCACCTCGCCCCCCTCCAGGCGGAACGTCCTGGCCGCGTCCTCCGTGCTCTCGTCACAGATGACAAGTGGCGGCTTCACGTTGTCCAGAATCAGTTGGATTCTGCCGGAGGGCATTTCCTCGTCCACAGGCACATAGAAGCAGCCGCCCGCGATGGCCCCCAGGAACGCGGCCACCTCGTCCGGCGACCTGCGCATGAAGACCACCACCGGCCGTTTGCAGAACCCCTTTCCGCACAGGAAGCTCCCCACGCTGCGGCTGGCCTCGTACACCTGCCGGAAGGTCAAGGCGTTGGTTCCGTCGGAAAACGCGGTCTTCTCCGGTACCCGTTGTACCGTCTGGTACAAATAATTCAAGATATTATTCTGCATGGACCATCCTCCCTTCGCCCCGGCGTCTTACGCCAGGAGAGGATTGATTGCGGCATACTCCACAGAGATCACCGCGTCGTTCTCGAACAGGATGAAAAGCTGGGCGTCGCCGTCCTCGTAGGTATACTGCTCTCCGGACTCCTCGAAGTCCTCCCCGTAGGCGGCTATCACGTCGGCCCTGGAGGAGCCGATGGTAATGCCCTCAGGGGTAGCTGCGGCGCTGCTCAGCAGCCGGATGCTGGAGATGTAGTCCACATCCTCATTGGGGTAGGTGATAATCTCCACGTCGCTGTAGGTATAGGTCTTGTCCAGCCCCTCAAAGGCGCAGCTCGCCGCCTCGAAATAGCTGCCGGCCTCTCCGATGAAGTCCAGCAGGGGCGCGAACTCCGCATTCATAGGCAGTGGGCAGTCCTTATAAATAAAGACCAGCTTGCTGCCCGCCTTCGGCATGGGAATCTCCACCGGCGCGGGCTCCTTTGCGGGCTCGTTCTGTCCGGGGTCCGCCGGAGTCGTGACGCTGGTGTCTCCGGGGTTGTCCTGCTGGGAATCCGGCGGCTCCTTGCCGCCGCAGGCTGTCAGCGCAAGCGCAAGCAAAAGCGCGAGCGTCAGACTCATAAACCGTCTCATAACTTGTTTTCTCCTTATTGGTTCCAGATTGTTCACAGATTGTTCAGGCAGCGCCGGCGGGCTTCAGCCAGTCGGGCATTTCCATTTCCTCCGGGACGTCCGCCTCATTATTGAACGCGCCTGCCTCCAGGGGGATCTCGTTCTCCGGCAGGACCGGCTCCGGCTCCGCCGTATCTACCGTATCCACAGCGGGTGCGGTATCCTCGGGCTGCGCCGCAGGCGTCTCCACCGGCGCGGGGGCGGACGCCTCCTCGCTGCCTGCCCGGGGCGGCAGGAGAGAGCCGTCAAAGCTGTAATAGCTGCGGCCCGCCCGGGCCGTGTAGTCGGCGGCCTCCTCATCGGTGAACATAAAGCTGGTGAAGGCGGGCATCTTGCTGCTGCGGGGCGTGGCGTCAAAGTGATACCAGCCGTCGCCGCAGTTGACCAGATTCCAGTAGTGGCTGGTAGAACCGCCCACCCGGGTGACCTCCAGATTGTCAATGTCCGCCGCAGTCAGCAGGGCGCGGGAGACGGCGTAGTAGGTGAAGCAGTCCCCCGCCTTGTCGGTCATGCCAATATAAGCGCCCTCTTTCCAGTCGGTTTTATTCGACGTGCCCGTATAGCGGATCTTGCCCTTGGCGTAGTCCCAGATCGCCTTGGCCTTCTCCAGCTTGGTCATATCGCTGGTGGTGATGCTGTCCAGCACCTCCGCCACCACCTGGTCATATGCCTCCTCGGTGTAGCCGCTGCCGGTGGGTTTCGCAGCTGCGACGGGCTCCGGTTCCTCAGCCTCCGCCGGAGGCTCCTCCGGCTCCGGGTCTGCCTCCGGGGCCGTGACGTCAGGCTCCGGCTCCACTGGCTTCACGGGGTCCACTGGCTTCACTGGCTCCACGGGGTCCGCCGGGATCGCCGGCTCTACCGGCTCCACATCCGCCGGATTCTCCGGCGCGGTATCCGGCTGCCCGGCCTTCTGACCGCCGGGACCTCCGCAGGCGGCCAGCGACAGCAGCATGAGCAGCAACAGCAAGCAGACCGAAGCCCGCCTGATCTTATACATAAGGGATTCCTCCTTCGTCTGTTTCTCTATGCGCCGGGGCCTCAGATGACCTCTCCGCCCGCCTGACGGACCGCCTCCAAGGCAAGCTCCAGGGTTGGGTCTGTCACGGGGTAGTCATAGATCCGCTCCATCAGGGGCAGCTCCGTACAGCCCAAAATCAGGGTCTCCGCTCCCTGGCGCATCAGCTCGTCCGCAGCCCGGCGGACGCCGGTATCGTCAAAATCCATCTTTCCGGCCTTGATCCAGTAAATGGCGTCCATAAGGTCCTTCTGCCCCTCCTCGCCGGGAGTCAGCAGCCCGATCCCCGGGCCGGAAAAAACATCCTGATAGATGCCCGTCTGCACGGTACCGCTGGTGGACAGGAGCCCCGCCTTTCTGACGCCCCTGGCCTCCAGCGCCCGGGCCGTCACGCGTATCATATGGAGCACAGGGATGTCCACCGCCGCCTGAACCGCGTCAAAGAAGCAGTGGGCCGTGTTGCAGGGAATGACCAGAAGCTCCGCGCCGCCGCGCTGCAGGTTCCGCGCCGCGGCGGCCAGCTTCGGCGTAGGGTCCGCGCCGCCCCAGAGCAGCGCCGCCGTCCGGTCCTCAATGCCGGGGTCGTTCTCAATCAGGATGCGCAGGTGGTCCTGGTCGCAGGCCGCCTTGGTGTGTACCACGATTTTCCGGAACAGGTCAACGGTGGCAAGGGGTCCCATGCCGCCGACAATCCCGATGGTTTTTTTCTCCACCCTCTTTCATCCCCTTCCGACATCATAGTAGTTTACCACAGAAGTTTTCTCTTTTCAATATGTTGTTTCAAAATTAAGAAAGCAAAATCCGGCAGGCCGGGCGGCTGCGTCCTGCGGGTATGGATATGAATTCCCCGCCTCCGGCCCTCTCTTGACTTTTTCTCCCTATCCGCTATAATGAAACCATCAACCAACACAGGAGGAATGACCCCATGACTTATACAATGAAGATCGCCGGCCTGGAGCGCCAGCTCCCCCTCTGCAAGGTCAGCGATGACCTCTACATCGGCGCGTTCATCATGTTCGGCGACGCCGAGCTCACCGTCGCCTGCGCCAAGGCCCTGCTGGACGTGATCCCGGCGGACAGCTACGACTACATGCTCACCGCCGAGGCCAAGTCCATACCCCTCATCCACGAGATGGCCCGGCAGTCCGGCGCGAAGAAGTACTTTATCGCCCGCAAGGGCTCCAAGGTCTACATGCCTGACCCCATTCACGTCTCCGTCCGCTCCATTACCACACTGCGCCAGCAGGACCTGTTCCTGGGCGCGGACGACTGCGCCCTCATCAAGGGCAGGCGCATCCTGATCGTGGACGACGTCATCTCCACCGGCGAGAGCCTCCACGCCCTGGAGGAGCTGGTCAGGACCGCCGGAGGCGTGGTCACGGGCCGGGCCGCCGTTCTGGCGGAAGGCGACTCCCTGGCCCGCAAGGACCTGACCTGCCTGGCCCCCCTGCCCCTGTTCAACGCGGACGGCACGGTGAAGGAGTAAGCTCCCGGCCCATGAAGCGAATAGCTGCGGGGCGGCATGACTTCTGTCATGCCGCCCCGTTTTGTTTCATGCCCGCGCGCCGCCCCGGTCCTCCGCCGTGGCCTCGGGTGTGTTGGCGTAGTCCCACTGGTGGTTTCTGGCCATCTCATCGCTGGTCAGGTTGAAGTATCGCCACGCCTGCTCCTCCTGGCGCTGCTCCCGCGCGTTGGCGTCCCAGGTCGCGTCCACGCAGTACCACTCCCCGTCCAGCTTCACCATGTTCCAGGCGTGGTCCCCTGCGCTGTTGAAGCCCGCGCCCACCACGGTGATGCACTCCACGCCGCTCATGTCCATCAGCAGCTGGAAGGAGACCGCATAGCCCAGGCACACCGCCGCCCGGTCCACCAGTCCGCCGTAGGGTCCGTAGGCCCTCCGGTCCGTCTCGGCCAGCGCGTCCTGGTGGGACCAGTCGTAGTCCACGTTGTTCACCAGCCAGCGGTAAGCGGCGGTCTCCTTTTCCAGACCGCTCATGCCGTCCTCCATGATCTCCGCCAGTATGGCTTTTGCAGCGTCGTAAATCTCCCGGTCATCGCCGGACAGGACGGAGGGATCGCCCGCCTCCCAGGCGGCTAGAATGGCGGAGGTGTCATAGATGGACATGTCCTCCTCGTTGGGCGGGGTGAAGCGGACGCGGTCCGGATAATCCGGGTCGGGGTCCGCAATCACAGTCTGCCGGCCCTGGCTGTAGAGCCGGTCGAAGTATCCGCCGGTCTCCGGGTCGTTGAGAATGCGGGGGAACAGCAGGACCGCATCCTCAGTGTGGTCGCTGACAATAAGAGCGGCATAGCATCCGGAGGAAATGGCGCAGCCTTTGTCCAGCATCTCATTCACCTCCTCGAAGCCCAGCTCGCGGTATTCCTCCATCTGTCTGTTCAAAGCCTCGGCCAGGGCGGCGGCCTCCTCCTCGCTGTCCAGCAGATGGACGGATACCTGATACGTGACGCCTGTTATCAGCGGGTCGTCGGCATAGCCGCTGTTCAGCGGCCCGTCCCAGCCGTCGGGTATCCAGTTTCCAATGACGCTCCTGCCGCTGCTGCCGTTGGACCAGGACTTTTCCACACTGAGCCACTCCGGGCACGCAGCCTCCAGCAGCAGCCGGTGCAGGATGTCCCTCAGCGCCAGCGGGGGAGCATTCCGCTCAGGTTCAGGTTTGGGTTCAGGTTCCGGCGGCGCGGGCAGCTCTTCTCCATTGTACGCGGCGGTAAACGCGGCGGCGGCGTTCTCCGGGGCCGGGCAGATGAAGAGGCCCAGGGTCCGTTCCTCCCTCTGTACCCTGCCATTGGAGGCCATCTCCGCCTCGGCGGGAGCGTAGCCGGTGAAGGCTCCCTCCCGGGCGGTGAGGTAGTCCGCCAGAACCGGCTCCAGGTCCGCCGCAGCGTCCCCGGTCTCCAGCCGCAGCACGATGATCTCAAAGGCGGAGGCCCCCGTGCCCCGGATGACGGCGGCGTCCTCCCACTGGTCCTGGGTCAGGCCGCAGACAGCCTCGATGTAGACAGCCAGCCGGTCTGAGTCCGCGTCCCGGTTCAGACGCTCCACGTCCAGAGCCTCCTCCCTGCCGGAGACGGGAAAGACCGCTTCGGCCAGCTCCTGGACAGAAAACAGCTCTGTTGGCGCGGGCGGGTCCTCCCCGGACTGGCTGCATCCAGGCAGGAGGGACAGCAGCAGCGTCAGGGACAACAGCAGAGAGACGATTCTTTTCATGTGGATCAGCTCCTTTTTGTCGTATGATGCATTATAGCATGGGCAGGCCCTGATGTAAAGCTCCGGCAGGACACGCGGCAGAGATACGCAACAAAAACGAACCGAAATTGCCGTCTCCCGTTGGTTGAAACGCCTATGATTCCTGGTATAATCAAGTATGAAAAATCTGAAAGGACGGAGAGCCATGGAACAGAACAACCTTGCGAAAAACCTGTCCGCCCTGCGGCGGACCATGGAACTGAGCCAGGAAAAGGCGGCGGAGGCCGTGGGCGTCACCCGGCAGGCTCTGGCGAAATGGGAGTCCGGCGAGACCACCCCGGACGTCCTCCACTGCGACAGGCTGGCGGAGCTGTACGGCGTGTCCCTGGACGATTTGCTCCACTACGAGCAGAAGCCCAGCGGCTTCCCCCCGCCGCCGCGCGGCAAGCACGTTTTTGGCGTGGCGCAGATGGGAGAGCGGGGGCAGATCGTCATTCCCAAGCGGGCCAGGGAGCTTTTTAACCTGAGCCACGGGGACGCCCTGGTGGTTCTGGGGGACACCAACCCCGGCACGGCGGGCATCGCCCTGGTCCCGGCGCAGTTTTTCGCCAACATGCTGGAGCTGGCCAACCAGGTTCAGCAGGATGCGGAGCGGAAGGAGGCGGAATTGTGAACGCACTGACAGTAGCGGGGCTGACCAAGACCTACCCCTCGTTTACCCTGGACCGGGTATCCTTTACTCTGGAGCGGGGCCGGATCATGGGGCTGATCGGCAAGAACGGGGCGGGAAAGTCCACCACGCTGAAGTCCATCCTGAATCTGGTCTCCCCGGACGGAGGCAGGATCGAGCTGCTGGGGATGCCGTTCCCCGCCCAGGAGACGGCCTGCAAGCAGAAAACCGGGGTAGTGCTGGGCGGCATTGACTTCTTCCAGCACAAGCGGCTGGAGGCCATCACGGCTGTCACCCGGCGGTTTTACCGGGAGTGGGACCAGGGGGCCTATGAGCGTTACCTGCGGGAGTTTGGCCTGGACACCCGGAAACGGGTCAGCGAATTATCCGCCGGGATGCGGGTAAAATATCTCATCGCCCTGGCCCTGTCCCACGGGGCGGAGCTGTTCCTGTTCGACGAGCCCACCAGCGGCCTGGACCCGGTGAGCCGGGACGAGCTGCTGGAGCTGTTCCGCGCCCTGGCGGCGGACGGGTCCAGGAGCATCCTCTTCTCCACCCACATCACCTCTGACCTAGAGCGGTGCGCGGACAGCATCACATACATCAAGGACGGCAAGGTTTTGGCCTGCGCGGAAAAAGAAGCGTTCCTGCGGTCCTTCCAGCATCTGCGCGCGCCGGAGGATACCGCGCCGCTGACCCTTGAGGACATCATGATCCGCACGGAGAGGAGGACCCTCCATGTCTGACCTGTTGTACAAGGAACTGCGTCTGGCGGCTCACCCGTCGTTGTTCATTTTCATGTGCATGGGCGCTCTGGTGCTGATTCCGGCGTATCCCTACGGCGCGGTATTCTTCTTCGGATGCCTGGGGCTGTTCCAGTCCGCCATGTTCGACCGGGAGACCCGGGACGTATTCTACACCGCCCTGCTGCCCCGGCCCAAGCGGGACGTTATAAAGGGAAAGCTGCTGCTGGCCGTCTTCGCTCAGACGGCGCAGCTGGCGATGTCGCTGCCCTTCGCGTTCCTGCGCGCGCTGTACCTCCCGGAGGGCAATCCGGTGGGCATTGAGCCCAACGCGGCCTGGTACGGCTTCGGATGGATGATCTACGGGGTCTTCAACCTGATATTCTTCACCCGGTTCTTCAAGACCGCCTATAAGGCGGGGACCGCGTTTCTGACCGCCCTGGTCCCCGTCACCCTGGGCATCTTCGCCATGGAGGCGGCGGTTCATTTCCCCGGCATGGCGTGGCTGGACGGCACGGACGGCGCGTCCCTGCTGCGGCAGGTCCCGGTTCTGTTGGCGGGCGTCCTCATGTATGCTGCCGCCAATGCTCTGGCCTATTGGATTTCCGCCAAACGCTTCGAGCGGGTAGACCTGTGACACGCATTTAAGTGTTTTTCTTCAGAGAAATCAATCTTCGGATCACGGCGCCGCGCACCGTTCGCAGAATCCACCGGCACGCACCATTCCGCAGGGGCGGATAATACCCGCCCCTGCAAGGCTTCTTCTATTCTGGAAATTGTGCGCCAGAAATTGCTTTCCCTGGATTTTTCCCAAAACCACTTGTCAACGGGCGGATTTTGTGTTATACTATAAGATAAACAGCAAAATGTGAGGAATGGGAAAATAGCGTGTTTGCGCAGCCTGAGAGAGGGGCGGTCACCGGCTGAAAGCCGCCCTGGCGCGTGTCGCTTGGTTCGCCCAGGAGCGGCCCGTGAGAGCGGGACGGATGCCCACCGTTATCCGGGCAGCAAGTGCCCGCGCGCCGCGCGGGAATGCGGGTGGTACCGCGGAAGTTGAGCCTTTCGTCCCCAGCCTTGGGGCGAAGGGCTCTTGTTGTCCTTCCGTCCCCTGACAAGTACAAAGGAGTTTTTAAGATGAAAGTATTTCAGAAGTGGTGCGTATTATTTTTGGCGCTTCTCTGCCTGACCATGCTGCCCGCCTGCCAGGGCGGCGGGGATGCGCCCCCGCCGGCGGAATACGAGTCCCGCCTGCCGGAGCCTGGAACTCCCACCAGCATCCCATCAGCCGGTTCTGAGACAGAGCCGGCCGCCTCCCCCGCCGGGGGAAGCGGTCCCGAGCAGCCGGAGGAGCCGGTTTTCGCCCCGGCGGAAGACGCCGCCCTGCCCTCAGAGCCCTCCGCTCCGGCCCAGCCGCTCCCGGCGTCTCCCCCAGAGGACTCCAGACCGGGGGCTGAAGTAAAGTCCGCCGGGAACACCAAGCTTTATGTGCTGATGTACCACAGCTTTGTGCCGGAGGGGACCAAGTGCAACTCCTGGACCCTTACGGACACCCGGCTCCGGGAGGACCTGCAATGGCTGGCGGACAACGGCTATACGACTGTTCTCCCCAGTGAGCTGGCGGCGGGGACCCCCCTGCCGGAAAGGGCGGTCATGCTCACCTTTGACGACGGCTACCAAAACAACTACACCATCGCCTATCCGATATTGCAGGAGTTCCAGGCCAAGGCCGTTATTTCCCTCATTGTGAACCACCAGTTCCACATGGATTCCGGACACCTGACCTGGGAGGACTGCAGGGAGATGGTCCAATCCGGGCTGGTGGAGATCGGCTCCCACACCTATAACTGTCACACTGACTCCCCCAGAGGTATCAAGCGGGCGGAGGACGAAGCCCGGGAGGACTATGAGGCCCGCGTCTTCACCGACCTCCAGACCAGCATTAACCTCATTGAGGAAAACGTGGGGACGGATGTGCTGTTTTTCGCCTATCCCCACGGGCAGAAGGAGGCATGGGCCAGCGATTTCCTGAAGGAAAACTTTTCTGTCACTGTAACCACTTACCATGGCAGCTGGGACATCTCCAAGGGGCTCTATGATATGAACCGGTGCAACGTGGCCATGGACGTCCCCCTCAGCAGCCTCCTCCCCATGAAGTAATCACGATCTCCGGCCGTCTGCGACGGCCTACATTCTGAAAGGAAGAAAGTACAGATGAAAGAACAACTGGCAAAGATCAAGGCCGACGCAGTCTCGGCCTTCCAGTCCGCAACAGACGCCGCCGGACTGGAGGCCCTGCGGGTGAAATACCTGGGCAAGAAGGGCGAGCTGACAGCTGTGCTGAAAATGATGGGCAAGCTCTCCCCGGAGGAGCGTCCCGTCATGGGCCAGCTGGCCAACGACGTCCGCGCCGCCCTGGAGGGCGCGCTGGAGGACTGCTCGAAAAAGCTGGAGGCCGCCGCCCTGGAGCAGCGTCTGAAGGACGAGGCCCTGGACGTGACCATTCCCGGCAAGCAGGCCGTCATCGGCCACCAGCACCCCATGAACATCGCCCTGGAGGAGATGAAGGACATCTTCATCGGCATGGGCTTCACCGTTATGGACGGCCCGGAGGTGGAGCTGGCGGAGCTGAACTTTGACCGTCTCAACGCCGAGGAGGGCCACCCCAGCCGGGACTGGTCCGACACGTTTTATTTTGACACGGACAGCCGGGTGATGCTCCGCTCCCAGACCAGCCCCATGCAGGTCCGGGCCATGGACACCATGCCCCTGCCCATCCGCATCGTGGCCCCGGGCCGGGTCTACCGCAAGGACGAGGTGGACGCCACCCACTCCCCCATGTTCCACCAGGTGGAGGGCATGGTCATCGACAAGGGCGTGACCATGGCGGACCTGAAGGGCACGCTGAACGCCGTGGCGGAGAAGCTTTTTGGCGAAGGCACCGTTACTCGCTTCCGGCCCCACCACTTCCCCTTCACCGAGCCCTCCTGCGAAATGGACATCCAGTGCCACAAGTGCGGCGGCGCGGGCTGCCCCACCTGCAAGGGCGAGGGCTGGATCGAGTTGCTGGGCGCGGGCATGGTCCACCCCAGGGTGCTGGAGATGAGCGGCATTGATCCGGAGGTGTACTCCGGCTGGGCCTTCGGCATCGGGCTGGAGCGCACAGCCCTGCGGCGGTTCAAGATCGACGACCTGCGGCTGATCTTTGAAAACGACGTGCGGTTTCTGGAGCAGTTCTGAGGAAAGGCGCGCAGCGCGGATAAAAGTTTCGCCCGCCTTTTCAAAGGCGGCAGGGTGCAGGGACAGCGTCCCTGCTGGGTTTGGGCGAAGCCCAACACTCTTTCGTAATCAAAGGAGTAAAATATACATGAAATTAAGCAGAAAATGGCTCAGCGAGTTCGTGACCGTTGAGGCCGATGACAGAGAATTTGCGGAGGCCATGACGCTCTCCGGCTCCAAGGTGGAGACCACGGAGGACCTGGGGGCGGAGATCAAAAACGTGGTGGCGGGCCGCATCAAGAAGATGGAGCGCCACCCGGACAGCGACCACATGTGGGTCTGCCAGCTGGACGTGGGGCGGGACGAGCCCGTCCAGATCGTGACGGGGGCGTGGAACATCCATGAGGGGGACATGGTGCCCGTGGCCCTGCACAAGGCCATGCTTCCCGGCGGGAAAAAGATTGAGAAGGGCAAGCTGCGGGGCGTCCCCTCCAACGGGATGCTGTGCTCCTTGAGCGAGCTGGGCCTGGACGAGCGGGATTTCCCCTACGCCGTCATCGAGGCCGCCGCGCTTCTCAACGACTACAAGCCCATTGATCCCGAAAAGCCCTCCATTCCTGCGGACATCCAGCCTGGGCATAAGATCTTTGGGCCGGTGGTGGCCGCCAAGGTGCTGGAGTGTGCCCCCCAGGGTGACGGCAGCTATCACACCTGCATGGACATAGAGGACGCCACGGTGTGTCCTGACATCCGCTGCGACAATGTTCATGTGGGCGATCTGGTGGCCTACAACACCAAGACCGACACGGTCTGCACCCTGGCGGACCTCCACGCAGAACAAAGAGAGTTCCCCCACTGCATCAATGACGGTATTTTCGTCCTCCACGAGGACTGCAAGCCCGGCGACGATATCAAACCCATTATCAACGCCGACGACCATGTGGTGGAGTTCGAGATCACCCCCAACCGGCCCGACTGCCTGAGCGTCATCGGTCTGGCCCGGGAGGTGTCCGCTACCTTCGACAAGCCCTGCTACTTCCATCAGCCAGTGGTCAAGGGCGGCGGGGACGGCAATCTGCCGGAGCTGCTGGACGTGGAGACACCGGACCCGGAGCTGTGCCCCCGGTACACCGCGCGGATGGTCCGCAATGTGAAGATTGCCCCCTCCCCCAAGTGGATGCGGGAGCGTCTGCGGAGTATGGGCGTGCGGCCCATCAACAATATCGTCGATATCACCAACTACGTCATGCTGGAGTACGGCCAGCCCATGCACGCCTTTGACTACCGCTACGTGAAGGGCGGCAAGATCATCGTCCGGCGGGCAAAAGAGGGCGAGGAGCTGACCACCCTGGACGGCAATGTGCGCAAGCTGAACCCCAATATGCTGGTCATCGCCGATGAGACCCGGGCCGTAGGTCTGGCGGGCATCATGGGCGGCGAGAACAGCGAAATCGTGGACGACACCGTGGATGTGGTCTTTGAGTCCGCCAACTTCGACGGCACCTGCATCCGCAAGGCCGCCCTGGCCCTGGGGATGCGCACCGAGGCGTCCGCCAAATTCGAGAAGGGCCTGGACCCCCTCAATACCCTCCCCGCCGTGAACCGGGCCTGCGAGCTTGTCGAAATGCTGGGGGCCGGCGAGGTGCTGGACGGCGTGATCGACGTGCTGAACCATGTGCCCCAGCCTACCATGCTGAAGCTGGAGCCGGACAAGATCAACGTACTGCTGGGCACCGATGTTGCGGAAAATGTGATGTATACCTACCTTCAGCGGCTGGGCTTCGAGACCACTATGGAACGGGGCGTTATCAAGGTCCCCTCCTGGCGCGGGGACGTGCAGCGCATGGCGGACCTGGCGGAGGAGGTGGCCCGGTTCTACGGCTACAACAACATTCCCTCCACCCTCCAGCGGGGCGAGACCACCCAGGGCGGCTACACCCCTGTTCAGCGGGCGGAACGCCGTCTGGGCGAGCTGTGCCGCGCCTGCGGGTACGATGAGATCATCACCTACTCCTTCATCTCTCCCACCTGCTATGACAAGATCGGCTGGGCGGCTGACGAGCCTCTGCGCCAGAGCCTGAAAATCCTCAACCCTCTGGGCGAGGACACGTCCATCATGCGCACCACCACCCTGCCCTCCATGCTTGAGATTCTGGCAAAGAACTACAACAACCGCAACAAGGACGTCCGCCTTTATGAAATTGGCAGGGTCTATCTCCCCGGCGGCCCTGACGGGCTTGCCAACGAGCCGAAGCTGCTCACCCTGGGCGCTTACGGCGAGAGCTTTGACTTTTTCTCCATAAAGGGCGTGGTGGAAGCTGTTCTGAAGGACCTGCGGACGCCGGACGTCACCTTTACTGCCTGCTCTGCCGACCCGTCCTATCACCCCGGACGCTGCGCCGGTGTGTACGCCGGGGAGAAGCTGCTGGGCGTAGTGGGGCAGATTCATCCCGCCGTAGCCGCCAACTACGGCGTGGAGGAAGCGCTGTACTGCGCCGAGCTCAGCTTCGAAGCCCTGCTGGAGAGCCAGGGTCCCGGCGTGGAGTACACGCCCCTGCCCCGCTTCCCCGCCGTCGCCCGCGACATCGCCGTGGTATGCAGGGAGGAGGTCACCGTAGGCGCGCTGGAGAGCTGCATCCGCAAGGCGGGTGGCAGGCTGCTGCGGGACGTGGCCCTCTTCGACGTCTACCGCGGCAAGGGCATCGCCGGGGACAGCAAGTCCGTGGCGTTCAGCCTGACCATCCGGGCGGATGACCGCAGCATCGTGGCCGCCGAGGCCGATGAGGAGGTCAAGACCATCCTGGCCGCCCTGGAGGCCCAGCTGGGCGCGGTCCTGCGGTAAATCCATCCGCCGTCCTTCGCCCGGTCTCAGCGGACCGTCCGGGCGGAGGGCGGCTCGCTCCCGCACGTTTTCCGCCCCCGGCGCATAGGCTGTGGGAGCCGGGAATATTCTCTTTCTCCCTGGAAAAAATTAGCATCCTGTGAAACCCGTGTCAATATCTGGAAGAAATCCTGCCGTGTTCATAAATTTTCCCACAAATCCGTATGGAGAATTGATGTTTGGGGCAAATAAATTTGTGGAATGTGACGTTGACGGGGAAGTGGAAATTTGCTAACATAAGAATATCCGTAAATCCCGTTGGTTGTCCATATGCAGATTGAGATTGAAGAGGAGATAAAGGTATATGTATACTCAGGAAGTCACTATCAACAACGAGGTCGGTCTGCACGCAAGACCCGCCACCTACTTCATCCGCAAGGCGAACGAGTTCAAGAGCGGCATCTGGGTTGAGAAGGATGAACGCCGGGTCAACGCCAAGAGTCTGTTGGGCGTTCTGTCCCTGGGGATCGTCAAGGGTACCACCATCACCTTGATCGCCGACGGCTCCGATGAGAAGGAAGCTGTGGAAGCCCTGGCCGAGCTGGTTCGTTCCGGCGAGTTCGGCGAGTAAAACACCATCTCTGGCGGATGAAAGACTGTTTCGGTGACGAAGCAGTCTTTTTATGTTCTTTGTGCCGGACTTTTGCCCGCCCCCACCAGAGGCGCAGCGCCGCCTTGCAGGGACGGCATTGGGCCTATGGCCCAACGACTGTCCCGGCAGCGCAAGCTCTGCCCAGGCAGCCTTGAACTTTATCCTTTTTTACCAATGGAAAGGAGGCCCCCCTATGAGCTGGCGAACCCACCGGAAAATCGACGCCCACGTCCACGTGCTGCCCGGCGAACGGACGGTACAGTTTATCGCCAACGAAGGGCTGGATGCCCCCTGGTCCCAGTGCAGTACGGAGGATTATCTGCGGCGGATGGACCGCTTCGGGATCGAAAAAGCCCTGCTGCTGCCCATGAACGACCAGAATATGTTTTATCAGGACCCCTATGAGACCAACCGCTTTCCGGGCGGGCTGGTACGGGAGCATCCGGACCGTTTTTTTGCCTTCGCCGACGTGGCAGCCAGCGGGGCGTATTTCATTGAGCAGACGCCGTATATCCTGCCCAAGCTGGCCGGTCTGTACGGCATAGAGCAGACCCACCGTATCCTTCGGGCCTTTGGACCTGAACGGCTGGTTTTCGGCACAGACTTCCCTGATGGGGATTACGATGTTTATTTTGAAATCCTGGACCAGATGGATTTTACCGATGAAGAGATTGACCGGATCGCCTGGAAAAATATCATGAAGCTGCTGACCTCGGAGGATGCCGGATGACAAAGGAAGAACTGCTGGAAAAAGCCAACACCCTGCCCCTGGCCCCCGGCGTGTACCTGATGCACGGCGCGGACGGCGAGGTCATCTATGTGGGCAAGGCGAAAAAGCTGAAAAACCGGGTGAGCCAGTATTTCCAGACGGGCCGGGGCCACAACCTGAAGACTCACACCATGGTGGGGCTGGTGGACGACTTCGACACCATCATTGTGGGCAGCGAGTTCGAGGCCCTGGTGCTGGAGAATGCCCTCATCAAGCAATATATGCCCCGGTACAACATCCTCCTGAAGGACGACAAGGGCTACCCCTTCGTCCGCCTCAGCCGGGAGGCTTATCCCAAATTTTCCATCGTCAGCCGGGTCTGCGACGACGGGGCCAGGTATTTCGGCCCCTACGGGATGCGGCAGGAGACCCGCTCCGCCCTGGACGCCATCCGGGCCGCCCTGCGCCTGCCCACCTGCTCCAGGACCTTCCCCCGGGACATCGGGAAGGAGCGGCCCTGCCTGAACCACCACATGGGCCGCTGCGACGGCTTTTGCCGGAAGGAGATGACGGAGGAGGAGTACAACCGCCGGATTGAGCTGGCCGTCCAGCTGCTGGAGGGCAAGGTCCGGCTGGTCACCGCCCGTCTGATGGAGGAGATGGAGGCGGCGGCGGCGGAACTGCGCTTCGAGGAGGCCGCGGTCCTGCGGGACCGGGTCAACGCCATCAAGGTCCTCACCAAACGGCAGAAGGTTCTGGCCGGGGTCTGCGCCGACACGGACGTGTGGGGGCTGTACCTGGGCGCGAAATGCTGCTATGCGGTGCTCCACTATGAGGACGGCCAACTGACCGGCCGGGAGGCGGAGCTGTTCTCCGCCTCCGCGCTGGACGATCCGGCGGAGATCCTCTCCGCCCTGCTGCTGCAATATTACGGCGGACGGTCCGTGCTGCCCAGGGAGATCTGCCTGCCTGCCGGGATCGAGGACCAGGAGGTATTGGAACAGCTTCTGACGGAGAAAGCGGGGCGCAGGACGGCGCTCAGGGTCCCTCAGCGGGGGGAGCGGGCCCAGGTGCTGCAAATGGCGGAAACCAACGCCAGGGAGGAAGCGGAGCGCCAGACCTCCAGCCAGGAGCGCACAGACAAGACGCTGGAGCTGCTGGGCAGGCTGATGGGGCTGCCTGAGCCGCCGGAGTGGATGGAGTCCTATGACATCTCCAACACCGGCGCGGACGACATTGTGGCCTCCATGGTGGTGTTCCACGGCTCCAGGCCCGCCAAGGACCGCTACCGCCGCTTCCGCATCAGGGGCCTGGACGGGCATCCCGACGACTACAAGTCCATGGAGGAGGTCCTGACAAGGCGGCTCACCCATTATATGGAGCAGGATAAGAAATTTATGCCCCTGCCGGACGTGCTGCTTATCGACGGCGGCGAGCAGCACGCGAAGGTCGCCCGCCGGGTGACGGAGCGCTTCGGGCTGGCAATTCCTGTTTTCGGCATGGTGAAGGACGACCGCCACCGCACCAGGGCGCTGGTCACGCCGGAGGGCCGGGAAATCGGCGTCAAGGGAACCCAGGCGGTGTTCGCCCTCATCGGACGCATCCAGGAGGAGACCCACCGCTTCGCCATCACCTTCAACCGCGAAAGCCATGGGAAGTCCGTGCGGGGCTCCACCCTGGACGCCATTCCCGGCGTCGGGGAGGTCCGGCGCAGCGCCCTGCTGAAGCGCTTCAAGAGCCTCAAGGCCATCCGCGAGGCGTCTCTGGAGGAATTGCAGGCCGTCGTGCCGAAAAACACTGCGGCGGCAGTATACCAGTGGGCCCATTCGGCTGGAGACGAATGAGCCGGCGCGGCCCCCTCCAGGGCGGATTGAGCATCCGCCCTGGAGGGGATTTTCCGTACCGTAAGGTCCGGCGGCATAGAAACGGATTTCCGCGCATCTGCGTTTTAGGACTGGCGTTTTTCCCGGCGGGATGGTATAATAGTACTCTCAAATATAATATTTGGAAATAATGCAGTTGGTTTAAGCCATATCCCCTCGTTTTCTGTCCGCCCTGGCGGAGAAAGGAGCCTGTCATGTTTGAAACTGTCAAGAAAAATCTGGAGGCCAACGGCTTCACCGTTTCCGTATTCGCCTCCGGCGAGGAGGCCGCCGCCTACCTCAACCGGGAAATCGACGGCGCTACCGTAGGCATGGGCGGGTCTGTGACCATGGCCCAGCTGGGCCTGAAGGAATCTCTCAGCGCCCACAACACCCTTTATTGCCACGGCTTCACGCCCGGAGACCCTGCCGAAGTGCAGAGGCTCGCCTCCGCCGCGGACATATACCTGCTTTCCGCCAACGGTCTGGCGGAGACTGGCGAAATCATCAACATCGACGGCATGGGCAACCGGACAGCGTCCTCGCTGTACGGACACAGGAAGGTCTATTTCCTCATTGGCAAAAACAAGCTGGCCCCCGACTTTCACAGCGCCCTCCACCGCGCCCGCAACGTCGCCGCGCCTAAAAACGCCCAGCGGCTGAACCGGAAAACGCCCTGCGCCGTCAAGGGTGACCGCTGCTATGACTGCGACAGCCCGGAGCGCATCTGCCGGGGGCTGGTGGTCCATTACAAGAAAATGACCTCCATGGACATGGAGGTCGTGCTGGTCGGCCAGGAGCTGGGCTATTAAGACAAGGTACAGGGGGGCTGGACACGTGAAAAAATGCATCCTGGCGGCGCTGGCGGCCTGCTGCATACTGTTCGGCGGCTGTTCCGCGCTGCTGGAACGGTCCTACAGCGTGACGGAGCCCTACGCCGACCGCTACTGGGACTCCGGCGCGGAGGACACCCTGCGGGTGGACAACTATCAGGACCTGGTCAACTCCCTGCTGATGCTCATTGAGCAGCGGGCGGAAGAGGCGGTCATCCGTTGCTATGATGAGGTGTGCTCCTACCAGCGGGTGGCGGAGTCCCGGAACGAGGTGCGCAGGGACACCATGCAGGGGTCCTACCTGCTGCAAAACATCCAGTTTACCTTTGAGGAGGGCGCAAACTACGGCACCGCCGCCTTCCAGATGGCCTACCAGGAAGACGCGGAGGATCTGGGGAGCATTATGACCCTGTCCGACAGCCAGTCCCTGGTAGACCTTCTGCGCCTGGCCGTCCGGGAGGGGCACGACAGGATCACCGCCCGCTTCACCTACAACACCCCCAGGGAGGTTGTGACTGCCGCCGTGGAGAGCTACTGGCAGGAGCTGTGCCGGGAGGAGATGGAAGTCACTTCCGTCCCGGTGGGGGGTATGCCTGCTGGGCCGCCGGAGGACGATGGCGGCGAAGACGCCGGCCCACCCCCGGAGGATACACCGGCGGATCAGCCGGAGGAGACCGGGGAGCCGGTTCCCGCGCCGGAGGGCCCCGCCGGACCGGAAGAACCTGCCGGACCAGAGGATCCGGAGGACGGGAACGCGTCCCCCCCCGCGCCGGACGCCGGGGGGGATACGGCTGAACTGGAGCCGGAGCCCGTCATCTATCCGCCCTGTCCCTGGACTGTGCGCTTCTATCCCAACCAGGAGACGGCGGAGCTGGTGGAGATTCTGCTGAAAACCTCCGGGAAGGCTGAAGGATGATTGACCTCTATCGTTTATGCGAAGATCTAAGGGAGGATTCCCCGCTCCGGACGTCCGCCGCCCAGGCGGTCTCAGAGTTGTATGCCCTGCTGAATGACCCCAGCGGCGGGACGCGGGACCTGACCGCTGGCTGGCGGGAGGCGTTCCGGACCCTCTATGGCGACGTCTCCACCAACCTCTCCAGCAACCGGAAGCTGGATCAGGAGGCGCTGCTGGCGCGGTACGGTATCACGGGGGTTCCGGAGCCGGAGCGGGCGGAGACCGTGCAGACGCTCTTTTTCGCCGTGCAGACCTATTTCAGCCTGCTGGTCAAGGCGGCCGCCTGGGATGCGCTGGGGGAAGAGGACGCCGGCTGGGAGCCGCTGCTCCTGGGGACCTTCGCCAGCCGCCGGGGCGCGGTGAACTACGGGCAGGCGGATTGGTTCTGCTGGCCGCTGTTTGAGCTGGAGCGGGGAGGGCGGGAGACGCTGGAGGGCGTCCTCTCCAGCCTCGCCGCCTATCATGTCCCCTTCCGGCGGGTCGGACGTCCCGACTGCATCAAGCTGCTCTACGAGGCCGTCATCCCACGGGAGCTGCGCCGCGCCCTGGGGGAGTTTTATACTCCGGACTGGCTGGCGGAGGAGGCGGTGGGCCGCGCCCTGGAGGGCCTGGATGTGGAGACCGCCGTCCTGACGGACCCCACCTGCGGATCCGGGACGTTCCTGCTCCAGGCCATCGCCCGGAAGCGGGAGAGGGGCTGCGGACTGTCGGAGATCCTGTCCACGGTATACGGGCTGGATGTGAACCCTCTGGCCGTGCTGGCGGCCAAGACCAACTACCTGCTGGCTGTCCTGGACCTTCTGGACGGCCGGCAGGAAATCGTCCTGCCCGTATGGCAGGCGGACGTGCTGCGCCTGGGCCAGCCGGTGGAGGAGCCGTCCGGCGCGGACTTTTGTACAGCGCCCGCCGCCGCCGTGCGGGACCAGACCCTTCGGGATTGGAGGGCCGCGCAGAACGTCCCCAGGGCGGACCTGGCGGCGGGCAACCCGCCCTGGGTGAACTGGGAGTACCTGCCGGAGTCCTACCGGGCGGATTCCCGGCACCTGTGGGCGGAGTACGGGCTGATGTCCGCCAAGGGATTAGGGCGCAGCTTCTCCAAGGAGGACATCTCCACCCTTGTCACCTATGTAGTCCTGGACAAGCTGGTGCGGGAGGGGGGCGTACTGGCCTTCGTCATCCGCCAGGGGATGTTCAAGTCCGCCCGGAACGGCGCTGCGTTCCGGCGGTTCCGCCTCCGGGACGGAGAGCCGTTCCGGGCGCTGCTGGTAGAGGACCTGTCCCGGCTGCGGGTGTTCGGGGACGCCGCCGCCGGGACGGCGGTGCTGTACGCCCGGAAGGGCGCGGAGACCGTCTACCCGGTGCCCTACGATCTGTGGGAGAGGCCAAAAAACAGGAGCAGGCCCTTCAGCCCAGGCGTCCGGCTGGAGGAGGCGCTGGCGCAGGTCCGCATCACCCGCCAGTGGGCGGTTCCCGCCGCAGAGGACGACCCGGCGTCGGTCTGGATTACCGCAGAGCGAGAGGCGCTGGACGCCTCCCGGCGGGTGCTGGGGACCAACGGCTACCGGGCCAGGACCGGAATCTTCACCGGCGGAGCGAACGCCGTATACTGGCTGAACATCCAGGACGCCGCGCCGGAGACGGTTACAGTCTCCAATCTGGTAGGCCGGGCGAAGCGCAGGTGCGGCGAGGTCACAGCTGAGGTGGAAAAGGACTACGTCTACCCCCTGGTCAAGGGCGGCGGCCTGCGGAAGTGGAGGGCTGTCTACGACGCCTATCTGCTCTGCCCCCACACCGCGGAGACAAAAATCTGGCCTGTGCCCCAGGAGAAGCTGCGGAAGGACGCGCCCAGGACGTTTGCCTACCTCTCCCATTTCCGTCCGACCCTGGACAGCCGGAATGGCTTCGCGGGCTGGGAGAAATTCATCCAGCAGCGGGAGTTTCACGCGCTTTTGCGCGTCGGGGCCTATACATTTTCCCCCTACAAGGTTGTCTGGAGATATATCGCGTCGGAATTCATATGCGCTGTCATCAGCAGCGTGGACGACCCCTGGCTGGGAGAGCGGCTGCTGCTGCCCAATGAAAAGCTGATGTACGTCAGTACGGAGGACGAGGGGGAGGCGTACTATCTCTGCGGCCTGCTCAGCTCAGCGCCGGTGGCCGGGTGCGTGAAGAGCTATATGACGCCGACCAGCATCTCCGCCCATGTGCTGAACAAGCTGTATATCCCCCCCTACGACAGGAGCGACCCGCTTCACGCGGAGATTGCCCGCGTCTGCAAGGCGGGTCACGAGGCGGAGGACCCCGCCCCCTATGCCGCCGAGGCCGACCGGCTGTCGGAAGAGCTGTACGGGAGGAGACGGACTGGCAGCTGCATCTGACGTGTCCGGCAAGGGAGACGGACCGCCATTTTGGCGCCTGCCACAAAGCGCCGCAAAAAGGTCCGGAAGAAGCCGTCAGCTCCTTCCGGACCTTGATTACTTCCGAACTTTAAGTTCGGAAGCAATCACTCAGATCCCGCCGTCCGGCCGGGCAAGATTGTCCGGCCCGAAGCCCCGGGGCAGCAGCCCCCGCAGGGTGAACATATCGTACCGCTCTTTATTCACCGCCAGAATGATCTGGAACTCGTCTGGATTGCAGAACTCCATCATCACCTGACGGCATACGCCGCAGGGCGCGGCGTACTCCGTCAGCACGCCGTCCTTCCCGCCTACGACGCAGATGGCCCGGAAATCCCGCTCCCCCTCGCTGACCGCCTTGAAGAAGGCGGTGCGCTCGGCGCAGTTGGTGGGCGTGTAGGCGGCGTTTTCAATGTTACAGCCGGTATAGATTTTCCCCTCCCTGGTCAGCAGGGCGGCCCCTACCCTGAAATGGGAGTAGGGCGCGTAGGAATAATCCAACTGCCCGATGGCCGTGTCAATCAATTTTTCAATCAACGCTTTTTCCATTGTTCCGCTCCTTTCTCAATATCCGGCGGCCTTTCCGTCCTTCACCAGTCTGATAATCCGGCTGGTCCCCAGACGGTCCGCGCCCAAGGCCAGGAACCTCTCCGCGTCGTCCAGGGAAGAGATGCCTCCAGCGGCCTTGATCTTAACGCCGGGACCCACATGTCTGGCGAACAGCTCCACGTCCGCAAAGGCCGCCCCCGCTTTGGAGAAGCCGGTGGAGGTCTTGATATAGTCCGCCCCCGCGCTGGTAACCAGCCCGCACATCCGGATCTTTTCCTCGTCCGTCAGCAGGCAGGTCTCGATGATGACCTTGAGGATTTTGTCTCCGCAGACCGCCTTCAGCGTGCGGATCTCCCCCTCCACCATGTCATACCGCTTGTCCCGCAGCCAGCCGATGTTGATGACCATGTCGATCTCCGCCGCGCCGTTGGCGATGGCGTCCCTGGTCTCGAATTCCTTGACGGCAGTGGTCCCATTGCCGTTGGGGAAGCCGGTGACGGTACAGATTGCCATTCTGCCCTGCAGATAGTCCGCCGCCGCCTTTACATAGCAGGGCGGGATGCAGACCGAGGCCGCGCCGTACTCCACGGCGTCGTCGCAGAGCTGCCTGATCTCCGCCCATGTGGAGGGCTGGAGCAGCAGCGTGTGGTCCACATGCCTCATCAGTTCTTTTATGTCCATGCCAGATCTCCTGTCGTTTGTATGATTTCCCAATGAAAAATTTGGAAATCATGCATTTGATTGAAATGCCGCGCAATTCACGCAGGGGCGGATACCATCCGCCCGTTCTGTCAGAACCACTGCGGCTGTCCTGTCGGAGCGCCCCAGTCAGCGGCGGGCGTCCGCCCGGATCAGCTCCCGGATGGCCTCCACCGCCACCAGGATTGCGCCGCTGGTATCGTGAACCACGGGGTTGTCCATGCCCAGCCGCTCCCGCTCCTGGTTGGCGATCACCATGAAGCAGGATCCGCACCGCACCCGCAGATGGCTGGCCACCACGAACAGCGCCGCCGACTCCATCTCAGAGGCCAGACAGCCCAGCCGCTTCCACGCCTCCCATTTGTTCAGCAGCTCATAGCTCACCGGCTTGACCTCCGGCTCATGCTGGCCGTAGAAGGAGTCCTTGCACTGCACCACGCCGGTGTGGAAGTCAAAGCCCTTCCTCCCGGCGGCGGCCACCAGGGCGTTGGTCACCTCCAGATCCGCCACAGCGGGGAACTCGATGGGGGCGTACTCCCGGCTTGTGCCCTCCATGCGGACAGCGCCGGTGGCTACCACAATGTCCCCGCTTTTCACCGGCGTCTGCATCCCGCCGCAGGTGCCGATGCGGACGAAGGTATCCGCGCCGCAGCGCACCAGCTCCTCCATGGCGATGGAGGCGGAGGGCCCGCCGATGCCGGTGGAGGTGACGCTGACCTTCACGCCGTCCAGGGCGCCGGTGTAGGTCACATACTCCCGGTTGTCCGCCACCAGGACGGGGTTTTCAAAATACTGGGCGATTTTCGCCGACCGCTTGGGATCGCCGGGCAGAATGACATAGCGTCCCACCTCGCCCGGGGCCACCTGGATGTGGTACAGGCGGCTGGTGTCTTCGGAATAATTCTTCATTGATTGTCACCAGTCCTTTCCATAAAGCATCGCTCGATGCGACCTGTCTTTTATGATATAGGATACCGCTGTTTTTTTCAAGCTTGGTTTCAACATTTTGTCGCAGACGCACAATTTTTACCTGTTGCTTTTGTGCGCATTGGACAGGCCGGAGCCGCGGCGCCCTGGGGGACGTCATACTGTTTTTTTCTGCCGCTGCCGCGCCTGGGGCAGCGCGGCGCGAGAAGTTCATGTTGCAAACCGCATTCAATAATGATATAATCGTAATCAACTTTCAGCGATAGCGGCGGCAGGCCGGCGAGTGTCCTTAGCACACATGAAGCTGCTGGGCTGGCGGGAGAAGATCAAGACAGAACGGAGTGCCAGAGAGATATGAACGAGGATTTTGCGCGTGTGCTGTCCCTGCTGCGGCAGGAGAAGGGCGTCAGCCAGAGGAAGGCCGCAGGGGAGCTGGGCATCAGCCAGGCGCTGCTGAGCCACTATGAGAACGGGATTCGGGAGCCGGGTCTGGCCTTTGTGCGAAAGGCGTGCGATTATTACCATGTGTCAGCGGACTACCTGCTGGGACGGACCCTCAGCCGGGAGGGGGCCATGATCGGCGCGGAGGAGCTGGCGGACGCCAGCGAGGAAAAGGAGTCGCTGAAGGGCGGCATCATGGCGAAGCTGCAAAAGAAGCTGGTGGTGAATACGGCCAGCGTGCTGTTTGACCTGCTGGGGCAGGTGGGCAGCAAGGACGCGGTGGAGCAGGCCGGGGCGTATCTCAGCGGCGGGCTGTACCAGCTGTTCCGTCCGCTGTACCGCGCGGCCGGCGGGAATGAGAGTTATTTTTCCACAGACAGCGGGAGCTATGATCTGGATGTGCTGGCGGCGGACATGACGCTGGCGAGGGTACGGTATGCCAAAGCTCTGGAGGCGTACCGGGGGGATTATCCGGCGGTGGACGCGCAGTCCCTGGCGGAGGAGTACCATGAACTGTCCCAGTCCATGGCCCAGGTTTTTCATGGGGTGGATGAGAGAGTCAAGGAGATGCTGGAATAATCCAAGATATTGCTTTGCCGCCTCCGGCGGCAAGTGGGCGCTGTTTCTATTCGGCAGCCCGGGCCTGTGCGGCCCGGACCCGCCCCTGCTTTTCCCTTGTAGGAAAAGCAGGCAAAAGTACACCAGAACCTGCGGTTCTGGACTCCCTTGCGCATCGCCCGGAGGGCGATACGTTATGTTTTATTTCTTTTTCGCTGCGATCTGGGAGACTGGTTGTTCTGCGGGGCGCTCTGGGCCGCCAGCGGTTCCTGCTCCTGTGGATGCGCACTACCGGAGGATTTCGCTGCTGCGCCGATAGTGCCTGCTGGTTTTCTGGTGTTGAAACACGCTGCATCCTGATTCGCCCTTGTAGGGCGAACATGGTGCGCCCGCACACCAAAGGGCATATGCCGCGGCAATGCGCCTGTTCTGTCATTGCCTGCCGCATGGACGGACGGGCGGATATTACCCCGCCCCGCGGGCGGGCAAAACCCCTGCCGCCCGCAGGGCGGCAAAGTAGAGGTATAACAATGGATCAGACTAAAATCAGAAATTTTTCTATCATCGCACACATCGACCACGGCAAGTCCACCCTTGCCGACCGGCTATTGGAAGCCTGCGGCGCCGTCTCCGAACGGGAGATGGAAAGCCAGCTTCTGGACAACATGGACCTGGAAAAGGAGCGCGGCATCACCATTAAGGCCCGCGCCGTCACCCTCAGCTATGACGCCCAGGACGGCGAGACCTATACCCTGAACCTCATCGACACCCCGGGCCACGTGGACTTCAACTACGAGGTCAGCCGCTCTCTGGCCGCCTGCGAGGGGGCCGTCCTCGTCGTGGACGCCAGCCAGGGCATTGAGGCCCAGACCCTCGCCAACACCTACCTCGCCCTGGACAACGATCTGGAAATCCGCCCCGTCATCAACAAAATTGACCTCCCCGCCGCCGACCCGGAACGGGTCAAGCACGAAATCGAAGACATCATCGGCATCCCCGCCCTGGACGCGCCCGAAATCTCCGCCAAGGTGGGCCTCAACATCCCCGCCGTCCTGGAGAACGTGGTGCAGAGCATTCCCGCCCCTGCGGGAGATCCCAACGCCCCCCTGCGGGCCTTGATCTTCGACAGCTACTACGACGCCTACAAGGGCGTGATTGTCTACTTCCGCATTATGGACGGCACCCTGAAAAAGGGAATGCCCATCCGGATGATGGCCTCCAACGTCCAGTATCAGGTGCTGGAGTGCGGACTGCTGCGGCCCTTGGGCTACGAGCCCTGCGATCAGCTCCAGGCCGGACAGGTGGGCTACCTCACCGCCTCCATCAAAAACGTCCAGCACACCGAGGTGGGCGACACCATCACCGGTGTGGAAAACCCCGCCGCCGAGCCCCTGCCCGGCTACCGGAAGGCCCGCTCCATGGTCTACTGCGGCATCTACACCGAGGACGGCAGCAAGTACCCCGATCTGCGGGACGCGCTGGAGAAATTGCAGCTCAACGACGCCTCCCTGACCTTCGAGCCGGAGAGCTCCGTGGCCCTGGGCTTCGGCTTCCGGTGCGGCTTTCTGGGGATGCTCCACATGGAGGTCATCCAGGAGCGGCTGGAGCGGGAGTTTGACCTGGACCTCATTACCACCATGCCCTCCGTCATCTACCGGGTCACAAAGTCCGACGGCTCGGTGGTCAACGTGGACAATCCCCACAACTACCCCGACCCCAGCGTCATCACCATGGCCGAGGAACCCTACGTCAAGGTCTCCATCATCTCCCCCAACGAGTATGTGGGCAACATCATGCCCCTGTGCCAGGACCGCCGGGGCGAGTTCAAGGACATGCAGTACCTGGACACCCATCTGGTGGAGCTGCATTACCAGATGCCCCTCAATGAGATCATCTACGACTTTTTCGACACCCTCAAGGCCCACACCAAGGGCTACGCCTCCCTGGATTATGAGCTCAGCGACTACCGGGAGAGCGATCTGGTGAAGGTGGACCTGCTGCTCAACGGCGACCAGGTGGACGCCCTCAGCTTCATCGCCCACCGGGACAAGGCGTACCCCCGCGCCCGGCGGCTGTGCGAGAAGCTGAAGGAGAATATCCCCCGCCAGCTCTTCGAGGTACCCATCCAGGCCGCCATCGGCGGACGGATCATCGCCCGCGAGACGGTGAAGGCCATGCGCAAGGACGTGCTGGCCAAGTGCTACGGCGGCGACATCACCCGGAAAAAGAAGCTGCTGGAGAAGCAGAAGGAGGGCAAAAAGAAGATGCGGAACCTGGGCACCGTTCAGCTGCCGACCGAGGCGTTTATGGCGGTGCTCAAGCTGGACGAGTAACCACGAAAGGCTTTGTACGCGGCAACCAGCTGCTGTCTTTCTGCGGACTGAACTGCGGACTCTGCTCCATGAGGCTGGGCGGGTACTGCCCTGGCTGCGGCGGCGGAGAGGGGCAGCAGTCCTGCAAGCTCGCAAGATGTAGTTTGGAGCATGGGAACGCGGCCTATTGCTGCGATTGCGGCAGCTATCCCTGCGAGAAGTACCGGCATTTCGATGATTTTGACTCTTTTATCACCCACCGCCGCCGGGCGGCGGACCTGGAGCGGATGAGGGAGATCGGAGAAGAGGCGTACAATGCGGAACAGCGGCGGAAAATTGAGATATTGTGCTTCCTGCCCGGCCATTTCAACGATGGACGGCGAAAGACTTTTTTCTGTGTGGCAGTGAATCTGCTGGAGCTGGCGGACCTGCAAGAAATCGTTCAAAAGCTGGCGGAGGACGCGGAAGAACTTCCGCCGAAAGAAAAAAGCGCCCAGGCAGTCAGGCTCTTTCAGCAGGCCGCGCAGGCGCGGGGCGTCGAGTTGAAGCTGCATAAGAAGAAATAAGAAGCTCCCGCACTGGACACACCAGTGCGGGAGCTTTATCATACGCGCTTCACCACAGCCGCAGCAGGCCGATCCCCCACTTTGCCGCCCTGTAGGCCACGGTCTCCAGCTCACCTGCAGCGCGTTTCAGCTCCTGGCGGATGGCGATATGCTGGGGACAGTGGCTCTCGCACTTGCCGCAGCCCACGCACTGGGAGGCGCTGCTGGGGTCCTTCCGCATGGCGGTGCATTGCAGATAGTCCCGCCGCCCCGATGCCTTGCCCTCGGAGTACATGGCGTTATAGCACCGGAAGGTCCCGGGGATGTCCACCCCCTTGGGACAGGGCATACAGTATCCGCAGCCGGTACAGCCCACCTTGACATGGGCCAGGAGCTCCGCCTTCACCCGCTCAATCAGCGCCCGGTCGGAGTCCGTCATGCATCCTGGCGTTCCCTGGTCCGCCACCGCCAGATTCTGCTCCACCATCTCCAGGGAGCTCATACCGGAGAGAACGCAGGTGACCTCCGGCTGGTCAAACAGCCACTTGAACGCCAGGGCGGCGGGCGTCCGGCCCTCCGGGTCCTGGCGGAAGAGCTTTTTTGCCGTCTCCGGCAGCAGGTCCACCAGCCGCCCGCCCCGCAGAGGCTCCATAATGATGACCGGCAGGCCCTTGCTGTGGGCGTAGCGCAGGCCGTCCACGCCGGCCTGACTGGTCTCGTCCATGTAGTTGTACTGAATCTGGCAGAAGTCCCAGTCGTAGGCATCCACCAACTGCTTGAACACAGGGGAGCTGCCGTGGTAGGAGAAGCCGATGTTCCGGATTTGGCCCGCGGCCAGCTTGTCCGCGATCCACTGCCCGATGCCCAGCTTGTTCAGCTTCTCCCAGGTGGCCGTGTCCGTGAGCATGTGCATCAGGTAGTAGTCGATATGGTCCGTTTGCAGCCGCCGCAGTTCCTCCTGGAAGGTCCGTTCCACGCCGTCCAGGGACTTTATCATATAGTGGGGCAGCTTGGTCGCCAGATAGACCCTGTCCCGGCAGTGATTGCGGCGGAGGATTTCCCCCACCGCCGCCTCGCTGCCGGGGTAGATGTAGGCCGTGTCCAGATAATTGACCCCGCCGCCGATGGCGGCCAGCAGCTCCTTTTCGGCCTTGTCAAGGTCGATGGAGTTTCCTTTTCGCGTGAAGCGCATACAGCCATAGCCCAAGAGGGAGATGGCATTGCCTTTTTTGTCCTGACGGTATTGCATAGATGAAACACGTATCCTTTCCTGAAAACTGGATGCATGGCATATATTACTTCCGGCCTTTCGGTTCGGAAGCGATAATGAAGCGCGCATAACCGTTTCCTGTATGAAAAACACTTCAAAAGGGGGATGGGCTGCGCCCATCCCCCAAGAGTCTTGATTCAGTTGCGCTTAGTCCGCCTTATACAGATCGATGAGCTTCATCAGGTGCGCGTAGCGCTCCTTGGCGGCCTCCTCGTTCCTGGCGAACAGGACCTCGGCGCGCTCGGGGAACTCGCGGGTCAGCCGGGCATAGCGGGCCTCGTTCTTCAGGAAGTCCTGATACCCGCCGGCGGGCGCCTTGCTGTCCAGGGTGAAGGGGTTCTTGCCCTCAGCGGCCAGAGCGGGATTGAAGCGGAACAGGTTCCAGTAGCCGCAGTCCACAGCCTTCTTCATTTCCTTCTGGCAGTTCATCATGCCACCCTTGATGCTGTGCATCTCGCAGGGGGCGTAGCCGATGATGAGGGACGGGCCGTGATAGGCCTCGGCCTCGGTAATGGCCTTGAGGGTCTGGGCGGTGTTGGCGCCCATAGCCACCTGGGCCACGTACACATAGCCGTACTGCATGGCGATTTCGCTGAGGCTCTTCTTCTTCATCTCCTTACCGGCAGCGGCGAACTGCGCCACCTGACCGATGTTGGATGCCTTGGAAGCCTGACCGCCGGTGTTGGAGTACACCTCGGTGTCGAAGACGAACACGTTCACATCCTCGCCGGAGGCCAGAACGTGGTCCAGCCCGCCGTAGCCGATGTCGTAGGCCCAGCCGTCGCCGCCGAAGATCCACACGGACTTCTTGTTCAGGTACTCCTTCTTGTCCAGAATGGCCTTGGCCAGCTTGCAGGCGTCGCAGTCGCAGAACTTCTCGCCGGCGTCCTTCAGCTCCTTCACATGGGCCAGCATGACGTCGCGCTTGTCGCCAAAGACCTCAGCGCCCTTGGGGCTGGTCAGGAACGCCTCGTTCTGGTCCAGAGTCATCAGGCTCTCCTCCAGCAGGGCGACATACTCCTTGGCGGCGGCCTGATTGGCCTCGCCGTCCTCCATGGTATCCAGCCACTTCTGGGCGGCGTCCTTCAGGGGCTGATAGGCCCACTCGACGGCGATGAGCTGTCTGGTCTGCTCCGCCAGGGCGCTGCGGATAGCCTTCTGGCCGATATACATGCCCAGACCGTGCTCGGCGTTGTCCTCAAAGAGGGAGTTGCACCATGCGGGACCCTTGCCCTCGCTGTTGGTGCAGTAGGGGGAGGTGGCAGCGGGACCGCCCCAGATGGAGGAGCAGCCGGTGGCGTTGGAGACGTACATCCGGTCGCCGAAGAGCTGGGTGACGAGACGGGCGTAGCTGGTCTCGGCGCAGCCGGCGCAGGAGCCGGAGAACTCCAGGTAGGGCGCCTTGAACTGGCTGCCCTTGACGGTGTTGTCCTGCATGTCGGCCTTGGGAGCGGTCTTCACCAGATAGTCCCATACCTTGGCCTGACCGGCCTGGCTCTCCTGGGGTACCATCTTGATGGCCTTCTCCTTGGCGAGACAGGCCTCGACGCACACGCCGCAGCCCATGCAGTCCAGGGGGCTGACGCCGATGGCGTACTGATAGACGCCCTTGCCCTTACCGGCCTTGACGGGCGCGGTCTTGATGCCCTCGGGGGCGTTCTTGACCTCGTCCTCGGTGAGGGCGTAGGCGCGGATGGTGGCGTGGGGGCAGACGTAAGCGCAGGTGTTGCACTGGATGCACTTCTCAGCATCCCAGACGGGAACGCTGACAGCCACGCCGCGCTTCTCATAGGCGGACGCGCCCTGCTCGAACTGGCCGTCGGCGTGAGGCACGAAGACGCTGACGGGCAGGCTGTCGCCGTCCATACGGCTCACGGGCTCCAGGATGTCCTTGACCATCCTGACCAGCTCGGGCTTGCCCTCCAGGGTGTGCTCAGCCTTCTCATCGGCGGCGTTGGCCCACTCGGCGGGAATATCGATCTTCTTGAAGGCAGTAGCGCCGGCATCGATAGCCTTGTGGTTCATCTCCACCACGTCCATGCCCTTCTTGGAGTAGGACTTGGTGGCAGCATCCTTCATGTACTGGATGGCCTCCGCCTCAGGCAGGACCTTGGCCAGACTGAAGAAAGCGGACTGGAGGATGGTATTGGTACGCTTGCCCATGCCGATCTCAGCGGCAAGGTCGATGGCGTTGATGGTGTAGACGTTGATGTTGTTCTGGGCGATGTAGCGCTTGGCCACGGCGGGCATGTGCTTATCCAGCTCCTCGAAGCTCCACTGGCAGTTGATGAGGAAGCTGCCGCCGGGCTTGACGTCGCGGACCATGGGGAAGCCCTTGACGATGTAGGCGGGCACATGGCAGGCCACGAAGTCGGCCTTGTTGATGTAGTAGGGGGACTTGATGGGCTTGTCGCCGAAGCGCAGGTGGCTGATGGTCACGCCGCCGGTCTTCTTGGAGTCGTATTGGAAGTACGCCTGCACATACTTGTCGGTGTGGTCGCCGATGATCTTGATGGAGTTCTTATTGGCGCCCACGGTGCCGTCGCCGCCCAGGCCCCAGAACTTGCACTCGATGGTGCCTTCCGCGGCGGTGTTGGGCGCGGGTTCCTCGGGCAGGCTAAGGTTGGTGACGTCGTCCACAATGCCGATGGTGAACTGGCGGCGGGGCTCAGCGGCGTTCAGCTCCTTGTAGACAGCGAAGACGCTGGCAGGGGGCGTATCCTTGGAGCCCAGGCCGTAGCGGCCGCCGATGACCTTCACGTCGTTCTTGCCGGCGTTGGCCAAAGCGGAGACCACGTCCAGATACAGGGGCTCGCCCAGGGAGCCGGGCTCCTTGGTGCGGTCCAGGACGGCGATCTTCTTGGCGGTGGCGGGAATGGCCTCGATGAGCTTGTCTGCGGCGAAGGGGCGGTAGAGGCGGACCTTGACCAGACCCACCTTCTCGCCGTGGGCGTTCATGTAGTCAATGACCTCCTCGGCCACATCGCAGATGGAGCCCATGGCAATGATGACGCGGTCGGCGTCAGGCGCGCCGTAGTAGTTGAACAGCTTGTAGTCGGTGCCCAGCTTCTCGTTGATCTTGCCCATGTACTTTTCGACCACTGCGGGCAGCTGGTCATAGTACTTGTTGCAGGCCTCGCGGTGCTGGAAGAAGATATCGCCGTTCTCGTGGGAACCGCGCATGTTGGGGTGGTCGGGGTTGAGGGCGTGCTTGCGGAACTCCTCAACTGCCTCCATGTCGCACATGTCCTTCAGGTCCTCGTAATCCCACACGGCCACCTTCTGGATCTCGTGGGAGGTACGGAAGCCGTCGAAGAAGTTGATAAAGGGCACCTTGCCGGAGATGGCGGCCAGGTGGGCAACGGGGGAGAGGTCCATGACTTCCTGGACGTTGCCCTCGGCCAGCATGGCGAAGCCGGTCTGGCGGCAGGCCATGACGTCGGAGTGGTCGCCGAAGATGTTGAGGGCGTGGGTGGAGACGGTGCGGGCGGAGACATGGAACACGGTGGGCAGCTGCTCGCCGGCGATCTTGTACATGTTGGGAATCATGAGCAGCAGACCCTGGGAGGCGGTGTAGGTGCTGGTGAGAGCGCCCGCGCCCAGGGAGCCGTGGACGGCGCCGGCGGCGCCGGCCTCGGACTGCATCTCGACGACCTTTACCTGGGTGCCGAAGATGTTTTTGAGGCCGTTGGCGGACCACTGGTCAACCAGGTCGGCCATGGGGCTGGACGGGGTGATCGGGTAGATCGCCGCGACTTCGCTGAACGCGTAGGAAACGTGCGCAGCGGCGTTGTTGCCGTCCATGGATTTGAACTTTCTTGCCATAGTGTTTTTGTTCCTCCTGAATATTTGATACTGCCATGGGGTGAATACACAGCAAGGTACTCATACGTGATTTACTATATCACTTTTTTCTCTCTGTGTAAACGCTATGTTTGCTCCATTTTCGGAAATTTTTCTTTTTCTCCGGAAGTGTAAAAATTCACTGGTGTTTTTTGGCGATTTTTGCAAGTGGGAGGATTTGCTCCCGCATGGTATAATATAGTATTGCTACTCCGTGCGGCAGGGGCGGGTATTGCCCGCTCGCATCCAAAGGGGCAGAACCGCGCTGCCGGTCCCTCGCATCAGTGGGGGCAGATAGCGGGCGCACAATGTGCGTCCCCATACGGATTTTGCGTACTGAACATTCTGCAAACGGTGCGCCGGAACGGCGCGAAGAAAGGATAATATTTTTATGGTAGTAACCATTCACTCCCTTGGACTGCAAGGCATAACAGGCTACGACGTCTCCGTGGAGTGCGCCCTCTCGGGCGGACTCCCTGCCTTTGACATGGTGGGGCTTCCCGACGCCGCCGTCAAGGAATCCCGCGAGCGTGTCCGGGCCGCCATCAAAAGCTGCCGCGCCAAATTCCCCGTCTCACGCATCACCGTCAACCTGGCCCCCGCCGCCCTGCGGAAGGAAGGCACCCTCTACGATCTCCCCATCCTCCTGGGTATCCTGGCCGCCCAGGGCGACATCGACGCCCCGCCCTCCACCGCCGCCTTCCTGGGCGAACTGTCCCTGACCGGGTCCCTGCGGCCCATCACCGGTACGCTGCCCATGGCGATGGCCGCCGCCCGCGCCGGGATCAAAGAGTTGTACCTCCCTGCGGAAAACGCCGCCGAGGCCACCCTGGCCGAAGGACTCACCGTCTACCCCGTGGAGGATGTGGAGACTCTGCTGGACCATCTGCATGGAGAGCGGGCCATCCGGCCCGCCCTCCCCTGGGAGCCGGAATCCGCCGCCGGCCCGACGCCGGACTTTTCTGAAGTCATGGGCCAGGAGAATGTCAAACGCGCCCTGGAAATCGCCGCCGCCGGAGGCCACAACATCCTGCTGATCGGTTCGCCGGGAGCCGGAAAGTCCATGCTGGCCCGCCGCCTGCCCTCCATCCTGCCGGACATGACCAGGCGGGAGGCTTTGGAGGCCACCGAGGTCTGGTCCGTGGCAGGCAAGACCGACCAGAAACACCCTCTCCTCCTGCACCGCCCCTTCCGCAGCCCTCACCACACCGTCTCCGCCGCCGCCCTGGCAGGCGGCGGCGCGTTCCCCAGGCCAGGGGAGATTTCCCTGGCCCACAACGGAGTGCTCTTCCTGGACGAGCTGCCGGAGTTCTCCAAGGACGCTTTGGAGGTCCTCCGGCAGCCCATTGAGGACGGCGAGGTCACTATCAACCGCGCCGCCGGGAGCATCCATCTGCCCAGCCGGTTCATGCTGGTGTGCGCCATGAACCCCTGCCGCTGCGGCTGGCTGGGGCACCCCTCCGGACGGTGTACCTGCACCGGCGCCATGGTGGAGAAATATGTCTCCCGCATTTCCGGGCCTCTGCTGGATCGGATGGATCTCCATGTGGAGGTGCCGTCGGTGGAGTTCGAGGCCATGCGCCGCAAAGAGACGCCGGAGTCCTCCGCCGCCGTCAAGGCCCGGGTCGACGCCGCCCGCGCCCGTCAGTCGGAGCGCTTTGCCGGGACCGGGACCCCCTGTAACGCCCAGATGACTCCCGCTATGGTGGGGAACTTCTGCCGCCTGAACGCCGCCGGTGAGCGGATCCTGAAATCCGCCTTCGACCGCATGGGCCTCACGGCCCGCAGCCACGACCGCATCCTGCGGGTGGCCCGGACCATCGCAGACCTGGAGGGGGAAGCGGACATCTCCGCCGCTCATCTGGCGGAGGCGATCCAGTACCGGAATACGGAGATTCTGCGGAAAAGATAAGCTTTCTGCGAACAAATCCGCACTTGTTTAAGGCCATCATGAATAAGCATCCAAAAGAAGCTCCTGTTTTGCGCAGGCCAAGAGAACATTGATCCACAAACAGCAGCGGTACGTTGACCGTCCGGGGAACAGCTGATTGCCTATTATGCAACAGCGCCCTCCCGGCCTGGGCTTCTCAGCTTCGGCCTGCCCATTATACATGATGCACTGCGCTTTGTAAAATTCTGTTGATTTCCCTGCGCGGTTTCTTTCCGGAGTCCGGGTCACCTTACCTTGATCCCTTTTTCCTTCAGCCGCGTATATACAAACTCCCGGAACAGGGCGTAGACCACGGAGGTCAGCGGAATAAACAAAATCATGCCCGCGACGCCCATCAGACTCCCGCCCACGGTGACGGCGGCCAGTACCCAGATGGAGGGCAGTCCAACGGAATTCCCCACCACGTGGGGGTAAATGAAGTTGCCCTCCACCTGCTGGAGCACCAGGAACAGCGCCACGAAAAACACCGCCTGCATGGGCGACACCATAAGCAGCAGGAACGCGCCTACAAAGCATCCTATGAACGCGCCCACAATGGGGATCAGGGCCGTCACAGCGATGAGGCATCCGGTCAGCAGCGCGTAGGGGATTTTCAGCAGGGACATGGACACAAAGAACATGCACCCCAGGATGACAGCCTCCATGCACTGCCCGGCGATGTAGCTGGAGAAGATGCGGTGGCTGAGGGAGCAGACCTTTACCGTCTGGTCGGCGGCCTTCCTGGGGACCAGGGCGTAGAGCGCCTTCCGGCACTGAAGGCCCAGGCGTTCCTTTTGCAGGAGCAGGTAGACGGCGAAAATCAGGGCGATGAACGCCGTGTTCACCGCGCCGAAGATACGCATGGTGACGGAGATGGTGGAGGTGACCACGCTGCCAACGCCAGTGGTAAGGAAGGCCCACAGGTTGCCCAGCAGGGTTTTCCAGTCAATGGTCAGGTTTTCCATCCGCTGGGCGATTTCGGGGTAGGCGGCGAACTGCTTTTCCGCCCAGTCCGCGGCCCGCAGAACGGCGGCGGCGATATAGTTGCCCAGGCTGTAGGCGCTCTCCAGCAGCTGTGGAACGATGACCAGCACCAGCAGCAGGATCACCGCAATCAGCAGGAGGAAGGTCAGCAGCAGGCTGGAGCAGCGGGCCAGGGCCGGGGAAAGTTTTTTCTTTTTCTTTGCTCCAGCGAAGAGCTTTTCTTCCAGGGAGTGCATGGGGACGTTGATGACGAAGGCAATGCCGCCGCCCAGGACCAGGGGGAACAGGATGCCCCAAAAGATTCCCAGGGCATTCAGTACAATATCCAGGCGTTGGATCCCTGTCAGCAGCAGGACGGTAAAGGTGATAAGGAGTATGAGTTTTTTCATTGTTTGTTTGGAAATTTCCATGATAATCCTCCGAATATTGCCATGTATATTTGAGCCGATGCGTTTTGGCGCAGGCCCGGGCTGTCGACCAGAAGCGGCTCCCCCTGCCGCCGGAGGCGGCAAAGATAAGCACTTCCCATTTCCTCCCGCCTGTGGTATAATGTCCCACGACATTATACCAAACGGAGGCCATCCATGAGTAAGAACTTCCACCGTGACTATGCCGACAGCGTAGGCCACTTCTGCCAGAGCATCCCCTCCCAGCTGGGCATCTCCTCACAGGAGGTGGATACCTACTTCCGCGCCTGTACCCTCTGCCTGTGGGCCGCCTCCGGCGGCCGGGGAGGAGACGTCACCGGCATCAACCAGATCTATACCGACCGTCAGGTCCGATTCTCCCCCGAGCAGTTTGAGAAGGCCATCGCCTTCTACCAGAAAAATCCTAATTACACTGTGGGCGTACCGGAGTTCTTCCTGAAGCTGGTCACTTCCGACACGCAGAACCGCACCACCTACAGCCGCAGCTTCGCTGAGGTGCAGAAAAACCTGCTGATGCTCTGCGCCGCCTACGACGGCTCCTTCTCCTTCGCCGAGAGCCGCCGGATCACCCTGCTCTATGAACAGCTCACCAGCGCCTGCGATCAGGGCGGCGTAGCCGCCGCCCCCGCCACCCCCGGCCCCGACGACTACCTGGGCGGCGCGCCCGGCCTGTCCGGCGCCCCGAAGGACGCGGGAAAAGAGCTCAACGACCTGATGGACGAGTTCAGCAAGGTCATCAGCCGCGACCGGACGCGGGGCGTCTTTGACGACTTCTTCGGCGCGCCCAGGAAGCCCTCCGACCCCATCCCCGGCGACCCAAACGCCCCCCTGCCTGTAGCGGAAGGCCCACAGGAGCCCTCCAGACCGGACGCCGCCGCCGGGGCCGCTGCCGCTCAGGCCGAGGAGCCGGAGCCGCCCAAGCCCACCCTGGAGGAGGCGATGGCCGGGCTGGACCAGCTCATCGGCCTGGATGCCGTCAAAAAGGACGTGGACAGTCTGGTCAATCTGGTGAAGGTCCGCAAGCTGCGCCAGGAGCGGGGAATGAAAACGCCCGACATGTCCTTCCATCTGGTGTTCTCCGGCAACCCCGGCACCGGCAAGACCACTGTGGCACGCATCGTGGGCAAGGTCTACAGCGCCCTGGGCATCCTCTCCAAGGGCCACATGGTGGAGGTGGACCGCTCCGGCCTTGTGGCCGGATATGTAGGCCAAACCGCCATCAAGACCAAGGAGGTCATCGAGAAGGCCCTGGGCGGCGTGCTGTTCATCGACGAGGCATACACCCTCTCCCCCGCCAACGCCGACAAGGACTTCGGCCAGGAGGCCATCGACACCATCCTCAAGGCCATGGAGGACCACCGGGACGACTTTGTGGTCATCGTGGCGGGCTACGCCACCCTCATGCCCCGGTTCATCGACTCCAACCCCGGCCTGAAATCCCGCTTCAACAAGTACCTCTATTTTGAGGATTACAACGGGAACCAGCTCTACGAAATTTTCCAGGGTCGGGTGACGCGCAACGACTACAAGCTGGACGAGGCCGCCGAAGCGGCGGTGAAGGACCATCTCCAGGAGCTGTACGAGGACCGGGACCAGAACTTCGGCAACGCCCGGGACGTGCGCAACCTTTTCGAGAAAATAGTGGCCGCCCAGGCCGACCGGGTGGCCGGACTGGAGACCCCCACGGACGACGATATCCGCACCATCACCGTGGAGGACCTGAAGGAGCTGATGGATGTGCCCCCCGCCCCCTCCGGCGGCGAGCCGGAAGCGTCCGGAGACGCTGCGGAGAACGAAGAAACTACAGGCAGCGCCTCTCCCGAGGAATAAATATTCCCTCATTGCGGAGCAGGACCTCCCCCCGGTCCACGGCCAGCCGTCCCCGCAGGTAGACCTGCCGGACGGACCCTGCTGTCGCCATCCCCTCATAGGGGGTGTAGTCCGTATGCTGGGCCTGCGCCGCCGCCGTGATGATGGAATCCGCGCCGGGGTCATAGACTACGATGTCCGCGTCCGCGCCGGGGGCGATGACGCCCTTCCGGGGCCAGCAGCCGTACAGCTTCGCCGGGTTTTCGCACAGGACCCGGCACATATCCCCGGCAGTGATCCTGCCCGCCGCCACGCCGTGGGTATAGAGCAGCGCCCCCCGGTGCTCCACGCCGGGCAGCCCGCCGGGGATTTTTGTAAAGTCATACCGCCCCGCCCGCTTCTGGGCCGTGGTGAAGGAGCAGTGGTCCGTAGCCACCGTGTCGATCTCCCCGTTTCTCAGGGCTTCCCACAGCGCCTCCCGGTCCTCCCTCTTCCGGATGGGCGGCGCGCAGACGAACTTGGCCGCCTCCAGGAAGTCCGGGTTGTCATACACGCTGTCCTCCAGCAGCAGGTAGTGGGGGCAGGTCTCCACATAGACCCTCTGCCCCCGCCTCCGGGCGGCCCGGACCTCCTCCAGAGACTCCCGGGCGGAGAGATGCACGATGATGACCGGCACGTCCGCCACCTGGGCCAGCCGCAGCAGATGGCTCACCGCCTCCGACTCCAGGGGCGCGGGCCGGGTGCGGGGATGGGAGGCGGGAGCCATACGGCCCTCTGCCCTGGCCTCCCGGACCAGGGCGCGGATCACACCGTCGTTCTCGCAGTGGACGCCTGCAATGCCGCCCACCTCCTTCAGCCGCAGCAGCGCCCGGTACATGTCTCCCTCCGGGAGCATCATGGCGGGGTAGGTCATATACATCTTGAAGGAGGAGATCCCCTGGTCCATCATCTCCCCGATCTCCCGGGAGATCCCCTCGTTCCAGTCGTCAATGGTCATGTGGAACCCGTAGTCGCAGGCGGAGCGGCCCTCTGACTTCTCCCGCCACCGCTCCAGCCCGGAGGCCAGGGTCTCCCCCTTGTCCGGCGCGGCGAAATCCACAACCATCGTCGTGCCGCCCCGCAGGGCCGCGCGGCTGCCGGTGGCAAAGTCGTCTGCGGTGATGGTCCCCCCCACCTCCAGGTCAAAATGGGTGTGACCGTCGATGAATCCGGGAAACAGCAGCTTCCCGGTACAGTCCACCCGCTCTGCGTCCGGGACCCGAAGCCCCTCCGCCGCATCCCTGATCTTCCCGTCCTCCGCCAGCACGTCCAGCCGCCGGACGCCCTGTCCGGAGACCACGCCGCCACCATAAAACAGCGTCTTCATCTGTAAAAACCTCCCGTTCAAGATAGATTGATATGGGGAGTATACCACATATTTTCCTCCGGCGCTACCCACAGGCGGGCAGCTTCGGATGTTTTTTTGCGCATTTCGCCCAAAACAGATGTTTTTCCAAACCAAAAAATTTTTTACAATTATGTTAAAATCATGCGTTCCGGTCTAGCCAAACCGCAAATCTTGGAGTATAATCAGGGACGTATACGGGCGGCGGAGGACTTGTGTCCTTCCGGAAAAGAGCCACCGGCCAGCGCCGTCTGAAATTGAATTAGGAGGAACCCCCAAAATGAGAAAGTGGAACAAGCTGCTGGCGCTGGTGCTGGCAATGGTCATGGTCTTCGGCCTGACCGCGACAGCCTTCGCCGAGGAAGACAAGGACGAAGGCGAACCGACCCCCATTTCCGATTCCACCCCCGCAAACGGCGAGACCACCCCTGACGATTCTGAGCCTGCGGACGCTGAGCCCGCCGCCGAGCCTGACCTGACCGACGTGGAGGACTGGGCCAAGGAGTACGTTTCCGCCATCGTGAAGCAGGGCCTGATGGATATGTCCGAGACCGGCTTCCGCCCCGAGGACAAGACAACCCGCGTGGAGCTGGTGGTTGCCCTGTACCGCCTGGAGAACGCCCCCTCCGTTGAGGGCAAGGAGAACAAGTTTGAGGACATCGCCAGCCTGACCGAGGAACAGCAGGCCGCCATCGTCTGGGCCGCCTCCGAGGGCATCGTCAACGGCGAGGAAGAGACCATCTTCAATCCCAACGGCAACGTCGAGCGCCAGCAGATCGCCAAGATCCTGTTTGTCTATGCCAAGGCCGAGGCGGTTGAGGAGGACAAGCTGGCCTCCTTTGCTGACAAGGATGAGGTTGAGGAGTACGCTGTTGATTTCATCAACTGGCTGGTTGCCATGGGCATCATGAACGGCGACGACGGCCTGCTGAAGCCCGCCGGCGACGCTACCCGCGTCCAGGTTGCGACCATGCTGAGCCGCTACATCACCGACGTCCTGTCCGTTGAGCCCGCCGAGGGTGAGGACGAGAACAAGACCGAAACCACCGACCCCGCTGAGGGCGAGGATGAGAACAAGACCGAAGCTACTGACCCCGCTGAGGGCGAGGATGAGAACAAGACCGAAACCACTGACCCCGCTGAGGGCGAGGATGAGAACAAGACCGAAACCACCGACCCCGCTGAGGGCGAGGACGAGAACAAGACCGAAACTACCGACCCCGCTGAGGGCGAGGGTGAGAATGACTCCACCTCCGATCCCGACGAGACCGAAGGCGACAAGGAGTAATGATATGACCCCAAATACGCCGCAGGAGAAATCCTGCGGCGTATTTTTCTTGATGGTAATGGAATGCTTCTGTCCGGCAATTTTCCTTTCAGCTCTTCCCTATAATTTTTCCCCCGCACTTGGGGCAGGTGATCTCAATCTTCCCCTTGCCCACCGGGACGCGGCAGATGGTCCTGCAGCTCTTGCAGGTGAAATATTTGTGGTCCTTGTCCCTGCTGCGCTGTCTGGCCCCGGCGATCCGGCTCCTGACAGGGTTCCACCAATCAAGGAATCTGGCGTTCTCCGCCCGGCGTCTGGTCAGGTTCCTGGAAAACATGCGGAACAACACCAGAGCCGCCAGCACCAGCGAAACCGCTTCAAGAACTATCTGCACCGCCGCCAGCTTTCCAAAAAACGGCTGCATGACCACAATGACCAAATACAGAACCAGCATAGCCGTGCCCAGCTGGTCCGCGCCGTTGCGGCCATACATGAACCGGGCAAGGGCGCTGGATACGCGATAGAAGAAGTTTCTCATAGGAAGACGCCTCAATTCCAACAGGTTTTGGCGGACGGACGCGTAGTCTGCCGTTTTTATTAGTATAATGGGTAAATATGAACAAATAAAGTCCGGGATAGATTTATTTTTCTGAAACTCCTGTTTTTCTGTCCAGACGCAAAAAACCGCCGCCCCCGGTGCTGGGGCGGCGTTACAGCCGTTTCCTCCATACTCTGCTCAACTGCCCGGGCAGACGGCCTGAACAAATTACCTCTGAATGCGTCCGGAGCCGTCGCCGCCAGCCAGCTTCTCCACCTCGGAGACCGTCACCATGTTGTAATCTCCCTCAATGGAGTGCTTCAGCGCGGAAGCCGCCACTGCAAACTCTATCGCCTCCTGGGCGGACTTGCCGTTCATCAGGGAGTAGATCAGCCCGCCGCCGAAGCTGTCGCCGCCGCCTACCCGGTCGATGATGTGCAGCTCATACTTCTTGGAGAAGCAGTATTCGCCGGTGGCGGCGTCATACAGCATGGCGGACCAGCCGTTATCAGACGCGGAGCGGGACTCCCGCAGGGTAATGGCCACCTTCTCAAAGCCGAACCTGTCCGCCAGCTGTCTGGCCACGGACTTATAGCCCTCCCGGTTGAGCGCACCGGCGTAGATGCCGGTGGCCTCGGCCTCGATGCCGAATACGTCCTTGGCGTCCTCCTCGTTGGAGATGCACACGTCCACGTACTGACACAGATCGGTCATGGCTTCCCGGGCCTGCTCCCGGGTCCACAGCTTGCCCCGGTAATTCAGGTCGCAGGAGATCCGGACGCCCTTGGCCTTGGCGGCCTTGCAGGCCTCGCGGCAGATCTCCGCCACATTGGGCCCCAGGGCCGGGGTGATGCCGGTGAAGTGGAACCACTCCGCGCCCTCGAAAATGGCGTCCCAGTCGAAATCGGTGGCGGCGGCCTCCTGGATGGCGGAATGGGCCCGGTCATAGATGCACACGCTGCCCCGCTGGGAAGCTCCCTTCTCGTTGAAGTAGATGCCGACGCGGTCCCCGCCCCGGACAATCATGCTGGTGTCCACGCCGTAGCGCCGCAGGGAGTTGACGGCGCACTGGCCGATGGTGTGGGCGGGGAGCTTGGTGACATAGGCCGCGTCCATGCCGTAGTTGGCCAGAGACACAGCCACGTTGGCCTCGCCGCCGCCGAAGCTGAACTCCAGGCGATCCGCCTGGACGAACCGCTCATAGTTGTAGGGCTGAAGCCGGATCATCAGCTCTCCAAAGGTTACTACTCTCCCCATTTTTCATTTCCTCCTCGCAGATGGCGGTGATCTCATCCCACCTCTCACCCTCGATCAGGTCCTTTCTGCACATCCAGGTGCCGCCCACCGCCACAATCTGGTCAAAACTCAGGTAGTCGTTGACGTTTTTGGCGCTGATGCCTCCGGTACACATCCATTTCGCACTCTTCAGCGCCGCGCCGATGTTCTTCAGTTTGGCAGCGCCACCGTTGGCCTCGGCGGGGAAGAACTTCAGCACCTCGCAGCCCTGGTTCATGGCCTGCTGCATCTCGCCCGCGCTGGCGGCGCCGGGAATCATGACGCCGCCCTTGCCGATGACGTGCCGGGTCACGCCGGGATCGTAGCCAGGCGCCACGATAAAGGCAGCTCCGGCGGCCATGGCCCGGTCGGCCTGCCCGGCGGTCAGGACGGTGCCCGCGCCCAGCAGCATCCCGGGGACCTCCTGGGCGATGGCCCGGATCGCGTCCTCAGCGGCAGCGGTGCGGAAAGTGACCTCCGCGGCGGGCAGGCCGCCTGCGGCAAGCGCCCGGGCCAGCGGCGCGGCTTTTTTTGCGTCGTCGATGGCGATGACAGGAATGATACCGATGTTGGCTATGGTCTGCAAAATGTCGCGCATCATGTTCTCCTCCAGCTCGCTCACAAAATTTTGGATTCTGAAGCTGCTTTCACAGGCGCCGCGCGCCGCCTGATATCATAAATACTTCTCAATACGGCACTGTTCATAAACCTTTTTGCCCAGCAAAGTGATTGCCTGTACAGGACAAAGACTGATACACCGGTAGCACATTGTGCATCTGCCATCCGGCATGGCCTGTCCTTCCTTCAAAGAGATATTTTTCATCGGACAGACTGATACGCATTTTCCGCATCGGATGCACTTATTTCCGTCGATTTTCAGGTTGTCGGAATATGCCTTCGTCTTGTTATAAAAATATAATCTCTGCCCGAACAGCCCAGCCAGATGGTTCAAAACTCCCATGCCGTCCTGGGGCGGGCAGCCGTTTTTCAACGCCTGCGCGGCCTCCTCAATTTTCCGCCCGGCCTTGGACACCAGCTCCTGATTCTGTGCCAGCGTTCTTTTCAATGCTTTTTCATCGCCTATGCTGTCGGGCATCTTCAGGTGTAGCCCTCCGGTTATAACCGCGCCATATTTCCTCAATAACCGGGCAAGCACCCCGGCTCCGTCCCCGCTGAACAGCCCCATCGTGGCAGTAATGAAAATCCGTTTGTTTTGCCAGATGCATGAATTCTCAACAATGAAATCCTGTAAGATTTTCGGAACGCTGCTGAACTGCACCGGATAGCCCATGATGATTTCCCTGTGCGCACAGATTGCCTGCACAACGTTTTCCGCCTCAATGGAATAGGTCTCTCCCGCCGGATCATACTTCTGCATGAACCTTTCAACGCAGTATTTCGTATTTCCGGTCCCGCTGAAATAAACCCCGATCATATGCTTCCCTCCCCGTTTCATGGCAGTATTGAAAATTGCCGCACAATCTATGCAGAGGCGCGCAGTGTGCGCCCCTGCATGGGTTCCGCTTTCCTCCGGAAGTCTGTAAAACATGGAATTGATTTCCCTGAATCCCGATATGGACAAAACCGGTATCAAGCGGTATAATAGGATATGGATACTACCGCTTGACAGGGAGGCCTTGGATATGAACGACATCGTCTACGTGGGAAAGTACGCCCTCGCCTGGTCCGTCTCCCGCCATATCCACAGAGACTGGGAGCTGATCTACTGCACCAGCGGCAGCGGCGAGATGGTCTTTGAGGACCGGGCCCTGCACTACTGCGCCCATGACGTCATCGTAATCCCGCCTGCGCTCCCCCACGGAAACCGGAGCGAGGAGGGCTTCACCAATATCCACATCAATCTGGCCGACGCCGTCTTTCCCGGCGCGGAGCCGTTTTCCGTCCGGGCCGACTCCAACGGTTTTCTGCTGAACGCGTTCCAGGCGGCGTTTTACTACTACTCGGAACCCTCCGCCGGACGGGGCCTGCTGCCTGTCTACGGCCAGCTTGTCACCGCCCTCCTCACCTCAAACCAGCCCAGGTGCAGCGAGGTGGTCCAGCAGATGGAGGACAGCATCCTCCAGCACTATCCGGACTGCTCCTACGACCTGAACGCCTACCTCAGCGGACTCCCCTTCAACACGGAGTACCTGAAAAAGCTGTTCAAAAAGGAGACGGGCCTCACGCCCCTGCAATACCTCACCAACAAGAGGCTGGAAATCGCAGCCAGTACGCTGTCCACTTACCTGGCCGGGAAAAACAACGTCTCGGAGACCGCCTGGATGTGCGGCTTCGCTGACCCGCTGTATTTCTCCCGCCTGTTCAAGAAGAAGTACGGCGTATCCCCCCGGCAATACGAGGCGACTCCCGCAGTCCGGCCGGCTCCGCCCCCAGGCGGCTCCATGCCGTAAGGAGTCCGTTTGCCTTGCGCAGGCTATCACAACAGGGGTTTTGGGTTGTCTGCGTCCATTATATATTTTCTCCGTCTGTTTGTATATAGATAAAACCACCTGCTTTTATGCACAAAACAGACATCCTTTACCCATGACTCCCGCCGCCGGCCGGGCGCTGGCGCATAAAAAAGGGCCGCCTCAAGCTGAGGCGGCCCTTCCTGTCCGGAGATTACACGCTGGTCAGGATATACTTCAGGATGAACAGAACAGAGATGATATACACCAGCAAGGGAACGTCCTTGGCCTTGCCCCGGGCCAGCTTGATGACGCTGTAGCTGATGAAGCCGAAGCCGATTCCATCAGAGATGGAGTAGGCGAAGGGCATCATTGCAATGGTCAGGAAGGCGGGGCAGGCCTCCTCGAAGTCGCCCCAGTTGACCTCGGTAGCGCCCTTGATCATCAGCACGCCGACGATAATCAGCGCGGGCGCGGTGGCGGCGGAGGGGATAATCTTGGCCACGGGAGCCAGCAGGCAGGCCACCAGGAACAGCACACCCACCACGACGGAGCTCAGACCTGTGCGGGCGCCCTCGGAGATACCAGTGGAGGACTCCACGAAGGTGGTGACGGTGGAGGTGCCCAGGCAGGCGCCGCAGCAGGTGGCGACGGCGTCGGCGATCAGGGCGCGGTCGCCGCCGGGAAGGTTGCCGTGGCGGTCGGTCATACCGGCGTTCTTGGCGGTGCCGATGAGGGTACCCACGGTGTCAAAGCAGTCCACCAGAGCGAAGCTGATGACGGCGGTAACCAGGGGCAGGATGCCCTTGGCGAACACGCCGGGGATGTCCAGCTTGAACGCCACGGAGCTCAGGGAGACGCCCGCCATGGTGATAGACTCCGGCAGAACCGTCTCGCCCATGGGGAAGCCGATGATGGCGGTGACGATGATGCCGATGACGATTGCGCCCTTGACCTTATAGGCCATGAGGATGGCGGTAATCAGCAGGCCGATGAGGGCCAGGATTCCGGCGGTGTTGGCGACCATATTGCCGGCGTCATCCGCCACCATGAACTGGAGGGCGGGCACGCCGCTGCCGAAACCCACCAGCCCTACGTTCAGGATGCCGATGAAGGCGATGAACAGGCCGATACCGGCGGAGATGGCGCTCTTGAGGAACGCGGGGATGGACGAAATGATCTTGCTGCGCAGGGGGCTCACCGCGATGATAAGGAACAGGATACCGCTGAGCAGCACGATGGCCAGGGCCTCCTGCCAGGTGTACCCCATCTTGAAGCACACGGTATAGGTGAAAAATGCGTTCAGGCCCATGCCGGGGGCCTGGGCGAAGGGGGCGTTTGCCAGCAGCGCGGTCAGGAAGCAGCCGATGGCCGCGCTGATGCAGGTGGCCAGCAGGACGCCGTTGAAGTCCATGCCCGTGGCGGAAAGCATACCGGGGTTGACGAAGATAATGTAGGCCATGGCGAAGAACGTCGTCACGCCGCCTACGATCTCGGTGCGGACACTGCTGCCGCGCTCGGTGATCTTGAAGAATTTATCCATATTCTCCTCCTCCTTTTTCTCGTACCCCCATTGACGGGAGGCGGGGTTGCCTCCCCTTGCGGGGTTTTTCTTATTCTACACGAAAACAACAGAAAAGAAAAGCAAAACTGTAACAAACTCAGAAAGTTTGTGCAACTTGCCAAATATTTCCTGGTTTTTTTTCCGAAAATGACAGAGAAACCCGGAAAAAAGAAAATACCTACTTCTCAAGCGGCGCAAAATATGATATGGTGATAAATGTGAAGATTTGGATTTATGGAAGGATGGACTGTCCATGGAACAATTGACTGACGCCTCCGCCCTGCTGGAGGGAGGCTCCGCCCCCGCCCTCGGCGAGTGGCTGAAGGCCGGATGGGGCGGACTGACAGTGGAGAACGTACTGTCCGCGCTGGCGCTGCTGCTGGCCTGTCTGGCGGTGACGCGGCTGATTCTGGGGCTGGCGCGGAAGCTGCTGGACCGGACGGCCATGGACCAGCGGGTCCGGCATTATGCGCTCAAGGGTGCGAAGGCCCTGCTGTATCTGCTGACCGCCCTCATTGTGGCCGGGAGCCTGGGGGTGGATGTGACCAGCCTCATCGCTGTGGTCAGCGTGTTCGGGCTGGCGGTCTCCCTGGCGGTCCAGGATGTGCTGGGCAACGTGGCCGGAGGCATGGTGCTGCTGTTCTCCAAGCCCTTCACCCTGGGGGACTACATCTCCACGGGCGACGGCGAGGGTGCTGTGGCGGAGATCACCCTGACCCACACCAAGCTGGACACCCCGGGCGGACAGCGGGTCATGCTGCCCAACAGCAAGCTGACGGCGGGACAGATTGTCAACTATACTGTGCGGGGCGTCCGCAGGGCGGACCACACCGTCTCCGCCTCCTATGACGACGAGCCGGAGGCCGTCCGCCGGGCCTGCCTCAAGGCCGTGGAGCGGACCGCCAACGTCCTCCCGGACCCCGCGCCCCAGGTGGTGCTGACCGCTTACGGGGAGAGCTCCATTGCGTATCACGTCCGCTTCTGGGCCAGGACCGATGACTACTGGGACGCCCATTTTCAGTCCCTGGAGGAGATCCGCAGGGCGTTTGCCGAGGACGGCGTGACCATGACGTATGACCATTTGAATGTGCATATCGTGGAAAAGGGAGAGAGCGCATGAGCAAAGGCCGCATTTTTTTCTGAACGGCGTCACAAGCAGCGGGAAAGACTTCCATCGCAGAGGCGCTCCAGCAGCAGGAAGACATCTTCTTTTATGCCGTTGCCAACGATCTGTTTGGGCAGACGGTCGGAGACGAGTATCTGCGCCGGGACTATTGGAAGTATCTCAGCGAGGCCATTATTATGATGTACCATACGGCGAAATTATACTCTGATATGGGTAAAAACGTCCTGATTGATGGAATACTGGTTGAAAGAGAAGAAATAAAGCCCCATGATCAGCAAATGCTGGAAATTTTGCAGGACAGTCCGCTCGATGTGGTCGAGGTATATTGTCCGCCGGATATCTGCCGTCAGAGAAGCCGCTGCCGGGAGGACCGATTTGAAGCGCAGTCGGATGAACAGTCAGAATGGATGGCAAAGGACATACGCTACAGTCTGAAGGTTGACACAAGCGCCCATAGTCCTGCGGAATGCGCAGACATCATCATACAAAAGCTATTCAAACAATAACGAAAGAGAGCAACTGATTTTATGCTGGAATTCAAACCCATCAGCGAACCCTGCGCCCCCCTCCTGCGCAAATATTACGGCCAATGCACCTACCGCCTGTGCGAGTACTCCCTGGGCGTGAAGCTCATGTGGCGGGAGCACTGGCATCCGGAATTCGCCGAGTCCAACGGCTGTCTCGTTGTGCTCAACCACAGCGCCCACTATGGCTGCATGTTTGACTTCCCCGTCCCCCTGCCGGGGGAGGGCGACGTGGACGCCGCCCTGGACGAGATTGACGCGTGGTGCATGGAGAAGGGCGTCCCGCCGTCCTTCGGCGTGGTGCCGGAGGAGGAGCGGGAACGCCTGATGAAGCGGTACCCCTACGTCACCGTGGACAACGACCGGCTGTGGCAGGACTATATTTACCACGCCGGGGACCTGTCCTCCTTCGCCGGACGCCACTACTCCGGCCAGCGCAACCACATCAACAAATTCCACAAGCTCTATCCCGACGCGGTCTACCGGGAGCTGACCCCAGCCGATCACGACGCGGTGGAGGACTTCTGGCGGGAGTTCCACAAGGTGTTCAACAAGGCGGACGCCAGTGCGAAAATGGAGGTCTGCTATGCCCGGCGGCTTATGGTCCACACAGGCGAGGAGTGGGCCAGGACCGGCTGCGTGGAGCTGGACGGCAGGCTCATCGCCATCGCCCTGGCGGAGGTCTGTGGGGAGACACTGGTGTGCCACATCGAGAAGGCCCTGCCCCAGTATGAGGGCGTGTATCCCTTTATCGTCCAGTCCTTTGCCGCCGCCCACAGCCAGGGGCTGGCCTGGATCAACCGGGAGGACGACGCCGGAGACAAGGGCCTGCGGACCAGCAAGCTGCAATACCTCCCGGCGGCCCTGGGCGCGAAGGTCCGGCTGCTGGCCCGGAACGAGCTGTCCCGCCTGAAAACAGTCCCCGCGCTGAAGTCGGAGCGGCTGACCCTGGACGGCCTCCGGGAGGAGGACAAGGCGGACTACAACCGCCTGTGCCTGGACGACGGGCGCAACCGCTGGTGGGGCTACGACTACCGGGACGACCTGAAGGGGGAGCTGACCGAGGACTACTTTCTGGACGTGGCCTGGGAGGACTTCCGGAACAAGCTGGCGGTGAATTTCGCCATCCGGCTGGACGGGAAGTTCATCGGCGAGGCGGTGCTGTACCGCTTCGACTACAAGGGCGGCGCGGAGCTTGGATGCCGGATTCTGCCCGAGTACGCCGGGAACGGCTACGGCGCGGAGGCGTACCGCCGCGCGGCGGAGTGGAGTCTTTACGGCCTGGGGCTGTACCGGCTGACAGGCAAGTGCTTCCATGAGAACGAGGCGTCCCGGAAGATGCTGTCCGCCTGTATGCGGCCGAACGGAGAGGATGAGACGTTCCTGTACTTTGAGAAGAAGGTATAACATCAGGACCGGCAGGGCGGTGTGCCGCTTGGGATGAGCCTGGAATTTCGGAGGCGGGCAGCATACGCGCCCAATCCGCCGGCAATCCGACTCTCACCGGGGCTGCCATCGCGGCGGCCCCGGTCTCCTTTTTCCCAAAGGGACAAATCGCCTCCGCTCCGGATTTATGGATTTTGAACAATTCAAATCCCGGAAAAAATATGCTATACTGCAACAAACGCATCCCGTTCCGGGGCAAACTCAATGGAGGAGTACCAGAAAATGCCAAATTTTACGAAACGTGCCATCAAGGACGCGTTTTTGCGGCAGCTCACCGAGCGTCCTTTGAGTCAGATTACCATCAAGGATATTGTGGAGGAGTGCGGCATCAACCGCAACTCCTTCTACTACCACTACGAGTGCCTGCCCGCCCTGCTGGAGGAGATCATCGCCGAAGAGCTGGACCGGCTCACGGAAAAATACAAGGCCATCGACTCCATCGAGCAGGGGGTGGACGCGGCGGTGGAGTTCATCCGGGCCAACAAGCGGGCGGTGCTGCACATCTATAACTCCGTCAGCCGGGACGTCTTTGAGCGTTATCTCATGGACTCCTGCCGCTATGTGGTGACTACTTACGTCGATACCGCCCTGGCCGGACGGACTATCGACGAGACCGACAAGTCTCTCCTGATCCATTACCACACCTGCGCCTGCTTCGGCAACATCATCCACTGGCTCAACAACGGCATGAAGGACGACCTCTCCGCCTATTTCCGCCGGATCTTCCAGCTGAAGATCGTCCGCGGCTGGGAGGACGGCATCTATGTGCCGGTGGAGAAGTGATTTCCAGTTTTTAGGCATACGTCCCTCCGTGTCTGGTTTTAAGTCAATCAAATCCCCGTGCCTGATTTTTGGGCACGGGGATTTTACCGCCCATTTTCAGAAGAGACCCGCCCTGCTATACTGTGACCATACCAAGGAGGTGAGAGCATGAAAATGCGCTCCATGACGCCCATGCGGGTAGCCAAGGGAGGGTACATCCTGATGTCCGCGATTTTCTGTGCGTTGGGCGTACTGTTCATTGTCCGCCCCGGCCAGTCCCTCAAGGTGATGGGACTGGCGCTGGGGATCGCCATGATCGCCTTCGGCGCGTTCAAGCTGGTGGGTTACTTCTCACGGGACCTGTACCGGCTGGCGTTCCAGTACGATCTGGAGTTCGGCATCCTGCTGATTGTGCTGGGCATCATCGCGCTGCCCCGGTCAGAGGACGTGATGGGCGTACTGGCGGCGGCGCTGGGCATCGCCATCCTGGCGGACGGACTGTTCAAGGTCCGCATCGCTATGGACGCGCGCCCCTTCGGCATCCGCGGCTGGTGGATGATCCTGGCGCTGGCGGTAGTCACCTGCGCGGCGGGCGTACTGCTGGTGCTGCGGCCCTGGCAGGGCGCGCAGCTGCTGGCGAGGCTGCTGGGCGTGTCCCTGCTGTGCGAGGGCGTTCTGAACCTCTGCGTGGCCCTCAGCACGGTGAAGATCATCGACCACCAGCGCCCGGACGTGATCGAGACCGAATACACGGAGATCACAGAGTACGAATAGCAGCCGGCTGCAAGCCGGCGGACCGCCGCGTTCAACCAAATCATTTCAAGAAAGGAAGCCTGAACACCTATGCGTTTTTCCAAAGCGGCAGTCAGATGCCGCATCCCCATTCTGATTGTGACTCTGCTTTTGATGATCCCTGCGGCCCTGGGAATGGCGGGGACCCGGATCAACTACGATATGCTGGACTACCTCCCGGCGGACATGGACACTGTGGTGGGCCAGAACGAGCTGCTGGAGGATTTCGGCAAGGGGGCGTTCTCCTTTATTATCCTGGAGGATATGCCCAACAAGGACGCGGCCGCCCTCAAGGCGCGGATTGAGAACGTGGACCACGTGGAGACCGTCCTGTGGTACGACTCCCTGCTGGACCTGTCGGCGCCCATGGAGCTGCTGCCCCAGCAGCTGTACAGCGCGTTCAACACGGACAACGCCACCATGATGGCCGTGTTCTTCGACACCTCCACCTCCTCAGACCTGACCATGGACGCCATCCGTGAGATCAGGAGCATCGCCGGGAAGCAGTGCTTCGTCTCCGGCATGTCCGCCCTGGTGACGGACTTGAAGGATCTGTGCGAGAAGGAGGAGCCCATCTATGTGGGCATTGCCGTGGCCCTGGCCTGCGGGGCCATGCTCCTGCTGCTGGACAGCTGGCTGGTGCCCTTCGTGTTCCTGGCCAGCATCGGAATGATGATTCTCATAAACCTGGGCAGCAACTACTTCATGGGAGAGATTTCCTACATCACCAAGGCCCTCTCCGCCGTGCTCCAGCTGGCCGTCACCATGGACTACTCTATCTTCCTTTGGAACAGCTATAACGAGCAGCGGCAGCTCCACGCGGACAAGGAGGAAGCCATGGCCGCCGCCATCCAGGCCACCCTGGCCAGCGTGGTGGGTTCCTCCATCACCACCGTGGCGGGCTTCATCGCCCTGTGCTTCATGTCCTTCACCATGGGGCGCGACCTGGGCATCGTTATGGCGAAGGGCGTGCTGCTGGGGGTGCTGGGCTGCGTGACCGTGCTGCCCGCCATGATTCTGGTGTTCGACAAGCCTCTTCAAAAAACCCGCCACAGGTCTCTTATCCCCGACATGGCCGGTCTGTCCAAGGGCGTTGTGAAGGTGTTCCCAGTATTTCTGGTTGTCTTTGCCCTGGTGATTCCCCCCGCGCTGTACGGCTACGACAGGACCAACAGCGAGGTATACTACGACATGGGCGAATGCCTGCCGGAGGACATGGAGTACGTCATCGCCAACAGCAAGCTCTCCGAGGAATTTGACATTGCCTCTACCCACATGCTGCTGGTCAGCGCGGACGTTCCCTCCAAGGACGTGCGCTCCATGGTAAAGGAGATGGAGAACGTGGACGGCGTGAAGTACGTCCTGGGGCTGGAGTCCGTGGTGGGCTCCCGGGTGCCCCTGGAGATCCTGCCGGAGTCCGTCACCTCCATCCTGCGCAGTGATAAATGGGAATTGATGCTGGTCAACTCCGAATACAAGGTGGCCGGCGAGGAGGTCAACGTCCAGATCGACCGCCTGGAGTCCATCCTCAAGCGATATGACCCCGACGGGATGCTCATTGGCGAGGCCCCCTGCATGAAGGACATGATTGAGACCACGGACCACGATTTCCAGGTGGTGAACGCAGTGTCCATCATCGCCATCTTCCTCATCATCGCTCTGGTGGAAAAGAGCCTGAGCCTGCCCTTTATCCTCATCGCAGTCATCGAGGCGGCCATCTTTGTCAATCTGGGCCTGCCCCACTATCTGGGCCAGAGCCTGCCCTTTATCGCCCCCATTTGTATCAGCACCATCCAGCTTGGCGCGACTGTCGATTATGCGATTTTGATGACGACACGTTATAAAACGGAGCGCATCAACGGGGCGGACAAGAAAATCGCCGTCCATACGGCCCTGTCCACCTCCATCCCGTCTATCATTGTCTCCGGCATGGGTCTGTTCGCCGCCACCTTCGGCGTGGCCCTGTTCTCCGGAATCGACATCATCAGCTCCATGTGTATGCTGATGGCACGCGGCGCGGTCGTCAGCATGGTATCCGTTATTTTCATCCTGCCCGCTCTTCTCCTGCTGTGCGATGGGCTGATCCGGGCTACCACTCTTGACATGCGGAGGAAGAAACCGCAGTCTGTATCAAATCAGGAGGTTTATGCGAAATGAAAAAATCAGCTGCAAAAATCGTATCCCTGTGCCTGTGCGGCACGTTGGCTGTTGGCGGCGCAGGCGTGTGCGCCCTGGCCTGCGGCAGTGAGGAGGCGGAAAGCGTCAGGCCGGTTCAGCTCAGCGCCGCCGCGTCCGTCCAGGCTTCCCAGCCCTCCGCCAGGGACGAAACCGTCTATGTCCTCGCAGGGGCCGACGGCTCGGTGGAGAAAATCATTGTCAGCGACTGGCTCAAGAACGCAACCGGCAGCGACGCCCTGACTGACGATGCCAGACTGGACGGCGTGGAGAACGTGAAGGGCAGCGAGTCCTTCACCCTCAGCGGCGGCGCCCGCGTCTGGGATGCCCAGGGGAACGACATCTACACCCAGGGCACCACGGATCAGGAGCTTCCCGTGGACCTGACCGTCAGCTACACCCTGGACGGCAGGGCCGTTACGCCGGAGGAGCTTGCCGGGCAGAGCGGCAGGGTCGCCATCCGCTTTGACTACGTCAACCGTGCGTATCAGATGATGGACGTGGACGGCAGTCAGGAAAAAATCTACATTCCCTTCGCCATGCTTACCGGTGTGGTCCTGGACAATGAGATTTTCCGCAACGTGGAGATTTCCAGCGGCAGAGTCTATAACGACGGCGGCCGCACGGCGGTGATTGGATTGGCCTTTCCCGGCCTGCGGGACAACCTGGACGTGGATCCTGAGAAGCTGGAGATCCCTGACTATGTGGAGATCACCGCCGACGTGACGGGGTTTGAACTGGAGACCACCTTCACGGTGGCTGTCAGCGATCTGTTCGGCCAGTTGGATACGGACCGGCTGGATGAGGCGGACGGTCTGAACGAATCCCTCGGCAAGCTCACCGACGCCATGGACCAGCTGATGGACGGTTCGGACCGGCTGTACGACGGCCTGTGTACCCTGCTGGAAAAGTCCGGTGAGCTGGTGAGCGGCGTTGACAGGTTGGCCGCCGGGACGGAGGCCCTGAAAACCGGCGTGGATACCCTCGGAGCCGGAGCGTCCCAGCTTGAGGAGGGAGCCAGCGCCCTCAGCGCGGGACTGGATACCTTGGATGGAAACAGCGCGGCGCTGAACGCAGGCGCGAAGCAGGTCTTTGATACCCTGCTGGCCTCCGCCGGCCAGCAGATCACCGCCGCCGGGGTAACGCTGCCTGCGGAGCTGACGGCGGAGAACTACGGAGCGGTTCTGGACGGCGTCATTGCCGCCCTGCCGGAGGCGGCCTCCGGCCCGGTGGTCCGGCTGAAAACCTCTTTGGACAGCTACAGCCAGTTCTATCAGGGCTTGCAGGACTATACGTCGGGCGTAGCCCAGGCGGCTGCGGGCGCTGAGAGTCTGAAAACAGGCGCAGCGCAGCTCAGCGGAGGCGCGTCCCAGCTCGGCGGAGGCGCGGCGGAGCTGTACGGCGGGGTCATGGCCCTGAAGGACAGCGCGCCCGCTCTGGTGGACGGTGTGGAGCAGCTGCGGGACGGTTCCAGGGAGCTGGCCGACGGTCTGGAGGAGTTCAACCGGGACGGCGTACAGAAGCTGGTGGACGCGGTGGACGGCGACCTGGAAAATCTGGTGGAGCGCCTGCAAGCCACTGCGGAAGCGTCCAGAGGCTACCGGTCCTTCTCCAGCGCCAGCGGGGAGACGGAGGGGCAGGTGAAGTTCATCTACCGCACCGCTCCTATAGAAATTGCAGAGTAAAGGAAGCGGTACAGCCCCTGCCGAGATAAATGGCAGGGGCTGTATTCCTGTCTTGGCGCCGATGTTACGCATTGATAAATTCTGCGGCTGATGCGCAAAGGGCAGTCATTAGATTGACTCATGTATTGAATATGTTTTCTCTTGAGCATTTTGTCACCGCTATAGTTGCGGGGTTATGGACCGTGCGTCCTTGATTCTCATAAGAGTCATGGTGATATTATTTCTGAATTAAAAATTCGGAAATAATACATTTGATTCAAGCCGTTTTGCTCGCCGCCGCTTGTGGCGGCAACCGCAAAACATGGCATATATATAAATCGCCTTTCTGCGAAAGGCACCGACGAGGTAATGAAACGACGAGGTGCCATCGCGTAAAAATGTTGCTATACTTAACCACGGGAAGA